>JAJZHJ010000244.1 GCA_021804525.1 Bacteroidota bacterium
ACAGGAATTCCCCCTAACCGTTTCATTAACAATCCCATTGGAAAATAAAACCATTCTCGTTTCATCAGAAAATGCGCATGTAATTCCAAGGCATAACTAAATAACATTCCCCAAAGAAAATCCCAATTACTTGTGTGAGGTGCCATGCAAAACACACATTTATCGGGTACAGAAATTGTTTGAACAATCTTCCAACCATTCTTTTTTAAAAAAAACCGACTAAACTTTTTCATTTTTTTTGACGTAATTCAAATGCAAAGTTAGCCAAATTACAGCGAACATCCTAATCCTCTTAAGGAGAAATCAGTCAGCGTCGAAACGTATGAAATGAGCAAAATTAACTACCTTTGTCCTGAAGTTATTCCTTTACTTATATGAAAAAATTGGGACGTATAATTGGCATTACACTCCTCATTGGATTTTTACTCAGTGTATTTTCAGTCCTTGTGTATCGATTTGTTCCTGTGTTTATTACACCATTGATGATACTACGATCAGCCGAGAAAATAGTTCATGGACAAAAACCAACTATTGATAAACAATGGGTGGCACTCGATAAAATTTCTCCCAACATGGTGCAAGCAGTTGTTGCATCAGAAGACAATCTCTTTATGGAAAATAATGGGTTTGATGAGAAAGCGATTGAAGCTGCATTTGCTCACAATGAACATAGTAAACATATTAGGGGTGGAAGCACCATATCGCAACAAACTGCTAAAAACGTGTTTCTATTGCCAAATCGTTCTTATGTCCGAAAAGCTATCGAAGCCTATTTTACTTTGCTCATCGAAACTATCTGGGGAAAAGAACGCATTATGGAAGTATATTTGAACGTTATAGAAATGGGTGATGGAATTTATGGCGTTGAAGCTGCATCTGAACATTATTTTCATTGTCATGCATCACAATTAACTAGACCTCAAGCTGTTCTAATTGCGGTATCGCTACCAAATCCCCGAAAAATGAATCCAGGACATCCTTCTTCATATTTGTTAAAAAGGCAATCCCACATATTGAATTTGATGAATAAAATTCCAAAAGTAACTTTTGGAAAATGATTTATATATATGAATACAAAAATACACACATTTAATTGGAATACAATTCCTTATCAAAAGGCATGGGATGAGCAAGAAGCATTGTTTAATGAAACTATTACCGAAAAACTTCAAGGGCATGAAACCTCAAATTATTTAATTCTCTGCGAACATCCTCATGTTTTCACATTAGGGAAAAATGGTGTAATGTCCAATTTACTCGTCAACCAAACTCAACTACAAGCAGTTCAAGCTGAATTTGTTCAAACAAACCGTGGAGGCGACATTACGTATCATGGTCCAGGTCAATTAGTTGGTTATCCTATTTTTGATTTAGATAATTTCAAATTAGGACTAAAACAATTTATCGATAAAATGGAAACAGCTATTATTGAAGTACTTTCTCAATACGACATTCAAGCAGGACGTATGCCAAAAGCTACCGGGGTTTGGTTAGATGTTGAAAATCCATCACGTAGTCGCAAAATATGTGCCATTGGAGTTCGCAGTAGCCATTTTGTCACCATGCATGGTTTTGCGTTGAATGTGTCAACCGATTTGAACTATTTTTCGCATATTAATCCTTGTGGATTTGTAGATAAAGGAGTTACTTCTATGCAACAAGAATTGGGAAGAGTGGTTCCAATGTCAGAAGTTAAAAAGAAAATTGAAAAGGCTTTCCAAAGAATATTTTGTTCAGAATAACGTTTATACGATAAGCGAATGCATCTTAATATAAAATCATTCTGCACATTGCAACATACATCGTGTATCCATAGAATTTTTCACGTTAAACATGAACAAAAAAATCTTATTGCTTAATATTCTATTGTTCTATGCTTTGCACCTTGTTGCTCAAGCAGGTACAGGCATTTATACTTTTCTGGACCTTCCAGCTTCTGCTCATTTAGCAGCAATGGGTGGCACCAATGTTTCACTCTCAGATCAAGATATTAATTTTGCTTTCACAAATCCCGCCTTATTATCTTCGGAAACAAACAAGAATTTGGGATTGAACTATACAAATTATTTAGCCGGAATCAGTTTTGGATCAGCTATTTACGGATATAACTCGAATGATTACAATTATTGGGCATTTGGTATTCGATATGTAAATTATGGACAATTCCAAGAAACTACGCCTGAAAATCAGATCATTGGAACATTCAGCGCACAAGATTACGTATTCAATTTAATTTATGCACGTCCACTGAACGAAAAGTGGAATATTGGCGTTGCCTTCCAGCCTATTTATTCTCATTATGAAAATTATAGCAGTTTAGGACTATCAGCTAATGTTGGCATTCATTTTCATGATGAAAACAGTTTGTTTGATGCAGGCCTTGTTGCAAAAAATATAGGTTCGCAAATTACCTCATATGATGCAGTTGGTGGAACTCAAACTAGAGAACCGTTGCCATTTGAAATTGATTTAGGAATAACCAAAAAATTTGAACATGCTCCTTTGCAATTAACAATTACTGCGACAAATTTACAAAGGTGGAATCTTAATTTTCAAGATAATAACTCCTTGGCAGCATCAAATATAGCTACCACGAACTTTGGAAATATGATGTTCCGCCATTTTGTTTTTGCCGTTGACTTACTTCCAAGCAACAATTTTTATTTATCATTTGCATATAACGATCGTCGGGCAGAGGAAATGGCCATTACCAATACGCGTTCTTTATCAGGATTTTCTGGAGGTTTTGGATTAAACATTTCGCATGTTCATGTTGGCTTTGCAGTGGCTGAATATCAGGTTGGAATCCTTACATATCATTTTTCTCTCACTACACATCTGAGTGATTTCGGAATTAAATAGTTTATAAATCAGTTTATTATATTTATATGAGGATAGTTCCAAAAATTATTGTTGCCATAGATGGGTATTCTTCATGTGGAAAAAGCACAATGGCAAAAGCATTAGCAAAAACCATCGGGTATATCTATATCGATAGCGGCGCTATGTATCGTGCTGTGGGATTATTTTGCATGAATCATCGCTTAATTGTTGAAGATAAGATAGATATAATCAGATTGAAAGAATTATTACCAACATTGTGTATCGAATTCAATCCAAATGAGCAAGGAGAATCAGATACTTATCTTAATGGTTCAAATATTGAAAAGTCGATTCGTACATTAGGCGTTGCACACGTTGCTAGTCAAATCAGCACTATTCCATTTGTACGAGAGACGATGGTTAAACTTCAACAACAATTGGGTTTTTCAAAAGGTATAGTTATGGATGGGAGAGACATAGGCACTGATGTTTTTCCCAATGCAGAACTCAAGATATTTGTCACGGCATCACCCGAAATCAGAGCCAAAAGACGATTTCAGGAAATGAAAAACAATGGACAATCTACTACCTATGAAGAAGTATTGACTAACGTGAAAGAACGCGACGAACGCGATACAAGTAGAACAGTAAGTCCACTTCGCAAAGCAAAAGATGCTCTAATTCTAGACAATAGCTATTTATCAATTGAAGAGCAACTTAATTGGCTTTTGAATGCTTACCAAGAAACGATCTACAAAATTCAACTGACAAAGTAATGAAGCATCTCCAAAAAGTTAATTATCATTGAAACGACAACTCAGATAGAACATTCTCAATCTCACTGAACGCAAAATTAGTTATAATATTTCCCATATAATTGATGAAATGCATTCGTTTTCACAAAGCCACATAACCATTTGTCAATTAACTTATTAAATAAAGGTGTTTTCGGGTTCATTCCCCACCCTTCTTGCTGCGAAAATCCAACTGGAAGTGAAACATCAATGCCTGTAAATCGTTTTGCAAAATATTGAGCAACACGCTCATCTGTAACAGCATAAGGAATAGTTCCTTTTGCAACCAATAAAATCAGTTCTTCTGAATCATACACTT
>JAJZHJ010000245.1 GCA_021804525.1 Bacteroidota bacterium
GAGCGACACATACAGAGTGGTGTCGTTCAGGAGCATTCCCAATGTTCCGGTCGGGCTGTTCACTTTTTCGGTAATTGATTGCACGTTGGCTAAGGTATTGTTGACACTGGCAATGGTGGTGGCAAAATCGATGTTGCGTAAATTGTTGCTAACAGCGTCAAAATTATCGGCCATAACATTGACTTTTGTCAGAATGTTTGGAACATCATGACTCATCAACAGTTTTAATTGCTGGGAAGTCTGATCTAAATTATTGGTTGTTCTTTCAATGGAAGCCAAACTTTTCCCGATAGAAGGATTGGCCGCTACTGCATGGAGCGCATCCACAAGCGAATCGACTTTGGGCAAAAGCTCTGCAATTTTTGGCATGACTTGTTTGTTGAGCGTTGCCATAAAACTTTCCTGCACCGAGGTTGGAATAATGTCTCCGGATGAATAATAGCCTTCTGTAGATTTCGGAAATACCAATGCAATGGTTTTTCCGCCCATTAGTCCTGCGTCTTTTAGTTCGGCATACGTCCCTTTGGGTAGTTTGATGTCTTTGTTGATGCTGATGTAAACCCTGAATGCGCTGTCCTGCGCAAAATTATATTCAATTTTATGCACTTGTCCGATTTGATATCCATCGATAGTTACTGAATTAGCAGCCACTAATCCGTCAACGTTTTTGTAAATGGCTACATAATAATTTGTTGGCGAAAAAAGATTGACTCCTTTTAAGTAGTTAATTCCATAAAAAAGTAAAGCGATGGCTACAATGGCCATAATTCCAATTTTTATCTCTCGTTTTTGATTGATTGATAGTGGTTTCATCTGCAGTAGGTGCTTTAGTGAGTAGCGTTTTGTTTGTTGGCTTTCCAAAGATTGATGGCTTCTTGCAAGGGTACTTTATGATCATTTACAAAGGCAATGATAAAAGCGGACGGGAACAGCTTTTCGATTTTTCGATGCAACGCAATGATCGTATTGAAGTTATTGGTGTCTCCGGCTGTGTATTTATAGAAGTTATTTTCTTGATAGAAACTCACATTTTCTAATTTATTGAATTTTTGGCTGTTAACAGGGAGTTTTCGATCAGAAAATAAAAACTGGACTTTGAAAACGGGGATTTTTGATTTAGCAACCGTATGTGTTGTTGTGTCAATGGAACCGAAATTCTTCTTTTGTTCCGGCAGAGCTGCCACGATCCGATTCTTTTCTGTCTTCTTAGTGGGCACTGATTCTTTTATTGATTTTGCAGTGTCTGGTTTTATTGTTTGTGCTGTGTCTGTATCTTTCGTGTTAATAGTTTGATAGGAAGCATTCGATGCAAAACTTGACGATGAGTGACGGGTGTATTCATGTTTGAATTCTTTAAACGCTTGGAAAATTGACTCTGCCAACCGGTTTTGTCCATCTGTTGATGTTAAAAATTCCTCTTCTCTTGGATTTGAGATGTAGCCTAACTCGATCAGAACAGCAGGCATGGACGTTTGATGCAGTACCCAAAAACCTGCCTGACGCACTCCCCGATTGGAGCGGTCGGCATTGGCAGAACATTGCTGTTCTACATCTGCTGCGAACTGAACACTACGCGCAATGTATTTATCTTGCATGTATTCGAACATGATGTAAGAATCGACTGAGTTTGGATTAAACCCCTGATATTTTTCCTTGTAATTGTTTTCTAACAAGATAACTGAGTTTTCCCTCCGTGCTACATCCATGTTCGTTTTTGTTTTTGCCAATCCTAATGTGTACGTTTCAACTCCCGATGCTGCCGGACTGGGCGATGAATTGGTATGGATGCAAATAAACAGATTGGAATGGGCATTATTGGCAATCATCGCTCTCTCTTCTAATGGAATGAAAACGTCTGTTTTACGTGTATAAACCACTCGCACATCAGGACAATTCCTCTGAATTAGCTTACCTAATTTCAATGCTACAGCCAGATTAATGTTTTTTTCTTTAGCAAAAGTTCCTATGGCTCCGGGATCTTTTCCGCCATGACCAGCATCAATGGTAACGGTAAATGGGTTAGCAAAAAGTGTGCCAACGAAAAAGTTGAGCAAGAGGAAGCAAAAAGAAATCGTCAAATGCTTCATGTGATAAAAATTATGTTCATTCAGAACGTTGTTTGACAAAGTTCGTTGATATGTGTCTGCACATCATGATCTGATTTTTCATCTAAGCTACAAAAGTAACGAATAAATTTCTGAAGTAAAAACGCTAATTTTGTCTATTTTACTTTTTGTTCTTTTGACTGAGCTTTTGGTTTGAAAGAGTCAGTGCGTCGTGCGTTAATAGCGATGTTACTTTGACGAAAAGAAACATACCATTCTAATTTCCTGCTTATGGATTATCGCGAACGTGTATTTATGGCAGTTGCTGAGCATCTTAGCTTCTCAAATGCTGCTACGGCGTTGTTTATTTCCCAACCTGCAGTAACCAAACACATAAAAGAATTGGAGCAGAAAGCAGGTATTGCACTTTTTGTACGACAGGGAAGTCATGTTTTTTTGACAAAAGCTGGTACCTTATTGTATGACCATTTACAAAGAATCAGCCAATTGTACAGTGAACTGGACGATGAAATTAGCTCTTTGAAAGGAGCAAGCGAAGGTTCATTGTGTTTAGGAGCAAGCTCTACCATTGCACAATATGTGTTGCCGAAAGTTTTGTCCGATTTTCAACGAAGACATCCCAAATTGCAGGTGAGTTTAGTATCGGGTAATTCTCTCGCAATGGAGCGATTGCTGCTGAATCACGAAATCGATGTGGCGTTGGTTGAAAATGGATCGGGCAATGCGGCGTTGCATTATATTCCTTTTGCCGAAGACCGGATTGTGCCGGTGGCAGGCACAAACAGTGTGTATGGGAAAAAAGGGCGTCTCTCTATTCAGGATTTACATGCAGTGCCCCTTGTCCTGAGAGAAACAGGTTCTGGCACTTTACAAACATTATTGCAAGCGTTTAATCAATGGGGTGTCGATGTCGAACAACTCAACGTATTGATCCGGTTGGATGCTACGGAGGCCATTAAACGTTTCTTGCGTTATTCTGAAGGGGTTGCCTTTCTTTCAGAACGTGCTATTGAACAAGAGCTTCAGTGGAACTTGCTTAAAAAACTTGAGATTAAAAACGGGATAGTTAAGCGGTTTTTCCGCATTGCTCAATCACCTGAACCTGCGTTTAATCATCAACAGAAATTTATAGACTTTATTCAAGGCTATAACGTGTAGTTATTTGTAATAACAAAAAAGAATGGGTTATATCCATTAATACGATGTACTTTTGCGCAAAAAATTAACGCATTATGCATCCTGTTTCAACTCATTCGAGAAAGGCAACGCTTCGTCGTCGTGTCTATTTCTTTACAGCACTTGGTCATGTGTTGGTCATTTCGTTGGCTGCTTTAGTCATTGGTCAAATTAAATGGATTGCTGCTGCCTCCATTTCTCCATTAATCATCGGAACGATGTTCGGCATTATCGTGGGGCCCTATTATCATCGTCGATCTCGCATGTCAAAAGGAATCAATTTCTCCGCCAAACAATTGTTGCGTTTAGGCATTATCCTCTTTGGTTTTCGTGTCAGCGTCAATGGCATTGCCAGTCTGGGTATTCATGGTGTTTTGATGGCCACGTTGGTGGTGGCCGGCATTTTTCTTTTTGGAACATGGTTAGGGACTAAGGTCTTTAAGTTAGATCGCGAAAGTAGCATGTTAGTCTCTTGCGGAAGTGCAGTGTGCGGTGCGGCTGCCGTATTGGCTTTGGAATCGACGTTGCGTTCTTCCTCTACCAAAAGTTCCATTGCGGTGGGCACTGTCATTGTTTTTGGCATCATGTCCATGTTTCTCTATCCAATTGTTTATCGTTTGGGATGGGTTCCTTTTAATCATTATTGGGAAGGTTTTTATGTGGGAGGAACTTTGCATGAAGTGGCTA
>JAJZHJ010000246.1 GCA_021804525.1 Bacteroidota bacterium
TTACCTTATATGTTAATTGCCATCTGATTTATCGATATGATATAAAATATGAGTATCCGTTTGTGTGTCTAAAAAAAAGTTCACTTGTTTATGATAGATGCATTAATAATCCCGAAGTAAAAACACTAATATGTATTATGCACATAAAAGAAATTTATGATAGGTGCATTGATAATCCCGAAGGGATGCTAGGATTATAGCTTGATAGATACAATCCCGATACTAAATCCCGAAGGGATGGCATATCAGTCCAGCCAGTCAAATAAATATTTTTCATCATATTCGATTTCGAATTTGTGAAGGAATTCAACATACTCCTCTTTAAATGTTTTCTTTCGGTGATGCTCCTCTTGATTGACAATGTACTGATAAACATTGTCAATTTGTGAATGAGCATACGAGAAAGCTCCGTAACCCTCCTGCCATGAAAATTTGCCTTTGATAAAATGCTGCTCATTGATAAAGTTAGATGAATTGTTTTTTATATCACGCACCAAATCTGAAATTGGCATGGATGGCTTTAAACCAACAAATACATGGACATGGTCTGTAACGCCATTGACAATAATGGGTTTTTGATTTTTGCCTTTGATGATGCCTGCCATGTATTTAAACACCTCATCACGCCACGTTTTTTGTAATAGGTTTTCTCTTCCTTTTACTGCAAAGACATATTGGATATAAATTTGCGTAAATGTTCCTGCCATAATTTATCTTATGTGCAACCATGAATAATCTTACCACCTCTCTTTTTTCAAACCCTGTTGAATAATATCCATTTCACTCCTTTGGAGTTTCCTTTGACGCTTTGTTACCTTGTTGTTTTCCGCTTATTGTCGCCTCCTATCAAATAACGTCTCAAAATTTCTTGTTTAGATATCTTTTATGTCGTTTTGTTATCCGAAAAACAACAAGTTATTTTTGATCAGTAGTATGCTTTTCAACCGAAATTCGATATACTTTTCAATTAATATATACAGCCTATTCTTGAAGAATGACAAAGAAAATATTCCTTTAGGCATCCGAACGGATACTTATAAAATAAAAACTCTCCCTTTTCGGCTTTAACCCAAATTCCATTTATGAATTGTGCATTATGCCACACTTAACACCTTATCCGCTTTTCGCTGTACAGTAACGATGTCTGTCATGGTAGCCACAACACCAACTTTCACTTTATCTAATAAAGAAAAATAAGTCAGGCACGTTTTGCAAAGTAACAAAACGGATCCTTTCTCTTGAAGCTGTCGCAATTCATGCAATACGGTAGAATCCTCACACGCTAGCTTTACGCCATCGGCATATAAAGTAATAAACGAAGGATAATATGCTTCGGCAAACAACGCTGACAAATAATTTTTCAACAAAAGCGTCCCCAATTCTTCGGGAGCTGTTCCCATGGTCGTTTTCGACAATTGCAAAACAACATTTTCCATTGTCAACCTATTTTGTTGCAGCAGGAATAAAATGCCGTTCCTGAAGCCAATTCAGCAACAAAGCGCGCCAATCCTGCCAAAAAGAAATAGTAGTATGCATTCCCCAGCCATGACCACCCGATGGGAAAATATAAAGAGAAGCGGGAACTTTGTTAGCATGCAACGCCTGATAAAATTGAATGCTGTTAATCTGTGGCACCGTCGTATCATTGTCACTTAACATCAAAATAGCAGGAGGCGTATCTTTAGTCACATGCAATTCATTGGAATAATAGTCAACTTGCTGTTCTGTGGGATGCATTCCCAGTAAATTCTGCCTCGAACCAAGATGCGTCTCGCCGAGCTTCATGGTGATAACGGGATAGAACAATAACATCAGGTCAGGTCGGGTGGAATAGCGCATTAAAGGATCCGAAGCTGTCGAATCACCCAAATCGTAATGCACTCCAAGTGTTGAAGCCAAATGACCTCCTGCTGAAAAACCTGCAACAGCCACTTTGTTCGGATCAATATGCCATTCAGCGGCATGAGCACGAATAATACGCATAGCCTGCTTGGCATCTGTAATCGGAATATCGGCATGTCCATTGGGCAAACGATATTTCAGTACAATGCCGGCAATGCCATGATCATTAAGCCAATCGGCAAATTCAAATCCTTCATGATAAATAGCTTCATACAGATACCCTCCACCCGGACATATCAAGACGGCAGCTCCATTTGCTTTACTTGCTTCCGGTAATTGCACCGAGATACCTCCTTCCGAAATATTGGTCATCATGTGATGATTCTCAATGATTTCTTTTGCCGTGATACCATTACTTTCTGCTGCTCCGTTAGGCCAAAGAGGCAATGTAACCTTCGTCTGTCCCTTTAATGGGAACGCCAAACTACTCATAATCAACAATAAATAAAATAGAATCTTCATAGAGTGTTTTTAATTAATGCTGTTCAAACAATGTTTCCACAAACTTATCTTTATCAAATAGCTGTAAATCTTCCATTCGTTCGCCCAAACCAATATACCGCACCGGAATATGAAACTGATCGGAGATACCAATCACGACGCCACCTTTAGCCGTACCATCCAATTTTGTGATCGCCAGGGCTGTGACTTGTGTCGTTTTGGTGAATTGTCTTGCTTGTTCAAAAGCATTCTGTCCGGTCGATCCATCGAGCACTAATAACACTTCGTGCGGTGCGTTAGGCACTACCTTTTGCATCACGTTCTTTATCTTGGTCAATTCGTTCATCAGATTGACCTTGTTGTGCAACCTGCCGGCAGTATCAATAATAATCACATCCGCGTTATTCGCTTTGGCCGATGTCAAGGTGTCAAACGCTACCGAAGCCGGATCGGAACCCATTTGTTGTTTAATCACGGGCACTCCGACGCGTTCGCCCCAAATCACCAATTGCTCTACCGCCGCAGCACGGAAGGTATCGGCAGCTCCGAGATAGACCGTTTTGCCGGCTTTTTTAAATTGATAGGCCAGCTTACCAATGGTGGTTGTCTTCCCTACCCCATTGACGCCAACCACCATGATAACGTATGGTTTATGTTCAATCTCGGCTTCAAAATCCATTGCCGTCTCTTGATTACTTTCCGACAATAAGGCTGCAATTTCTTCTTTCAGGATGGTGTTTAATTCGGCAGTGCCGATATATTTATCGCGAGCCGCCCGCTTCTCAATCCGCTCTATAATGCGCAACGTCGTTTCTATGCCCACATCCGAAGTCACCAATACTTCTTCGAGGTTATCAAGCACTTCGTCATCTACCTTCGATTTGCCGGCAACCGCCCTCGAAAGTTTTGCAAAGACGCTGGTTTTGGTTCTTTCCAAGCCTTTATCAAGCGTCTCCTGTTTATCTTTTGAAAATAGTTGAAAAATTCCCATGCAATCTATAGGTTTTAGCAAACACTCTTTATGTCAATTTTTGGAACATACAAAGGTACAAAAAATCGGCCATTATTACACAGACAGCTGCCTATCGTATGCTTTAATATGGGATATATCATTTGCTAACATAAAAGCGAATACACAAATTGAAATGAATGCTGGTTTACTGTACAATGCAAAAAAGATTACCATAATAGCTAATAAATTTCAATGTGCAGTAGTATAATTCAATAGCCTTTCCCTTTGAATTATATTTGTATTTATATGGAATACAACCAATTGCATCTTTTAGTTTGGCTTTATCCAAACATACAAAATTCTGTCAAACCCTTTCTGAACCCAGCACAATCCTTTAGGTGAATCTGGAAGCAATTCAAAATAGGAACATTACTCCGATTAAAATGAAATTCAACCCATAGAAACAAATTTATGAATAGGATTGGGCTTTAGCCCATTCATCAAATAGCATCATTAATCAATGGCTTTAGCCAAACAGTTTGTTAGCCTAATTATTTAGCACGCATTTGGCTGAAGCCATGAGAGGATTTTTATTTTTAATAAATGGGCTAAAGCCCATT
>JAJZHJ010000247.1 GCA_021804525.1 Bacteroidota bacterium
TTGGGTATGTTACTGACTTCGCCTGCCGGGAACGATTTGCCTTACGACGACAGCCTGTGTGAACAGGGGCGCAACTTCAATAATAAAATATGGAATGCGTTCCGGTTGGTAAAAGGCTGGGAAGTAGCAGATATTTCTCAACCAGAATCAGCCCGATTGGCTGTAAAATGGTTCGATGCTCAGCTAAATAAAACATTGGTTGAAATTGACGATCTATTCTCAAAATATCGTTTATCGGAAGCCTTGATGGCTGTATATAAATTGTTCTGGGACGAGTTTTCGGCCTGGTACCTGGAGATGGCAAAACCTGCTTACCAACAACCCATCGACAGGGTGACTTACGAAGCTACACTTGGCTTCTTTGATTCGTTATTGAAGGTATTGCATCCGTTTATGCCATTTATCACCGAGGAACTTTGGCAAGCACTTGAAAACCGTAAAGACGGCGAAAGTATCATGGTAGAATTGCAACCAAAAGCAGTTGTTGCCGATGAAAAATTGATAACCGAATTTGAATACGCCAAAGAAATTATCGCCGGCATTCGTACCGTCCGGTTACAGAAAAATATTCCAAACAAAGAAAGTCTGAGCTTACAGGTAATGCCCAGTGAGGCCGTCACTGAAAGTGACAATTTCACTCATTTGAAAGCAGTGATTGCTAAACTTGGTAATCTGGAAACTATTAAAAACGTAACCGATAAAGCCGCCGGTTCTGTTTCATTTCTGGTCGGAACCACCGAATTTGCCATTCCACTGGGTAACCTGATTAATGCCAATGAAGAAATTGCCAAAATGGAAGCTGAAATTGACTACTTCGAAGGTTTTATTGAATCGGTTATGAAAAAACTCGGTAACGAACGCTTTGTGGCTAACGCAAAAGCAGAAGTAGTAGAAGCGGAACGCAAGAAAAAAGCCGATGCCGAAAGTAAAATTGAATTGTTGAAAGAAGCGATTGAAGGTTTAAAAACAGTATAAAAATGGATTATCAGCAACTATGCCTTGCAGTGTGTGATATTGCGCGTTCTGCGGGACAGTTTATTGCAAATGAACGAACACATTTCGATTTGAATAAAGTTGAAAATAAGGGGTTGCATGATTTGGTAAGCTATGTCGATAAAACATCGGAGCGCCAACTTGTAGATGCACTCCAAAATCTTTTGCCTGAAGCCGGCTTTATTGTGGAAGAAGGGACTTCAGACAAGCGGGGTGAACAGTATAATTGGGTGATTGATCCGCTGGATGGAACTACGAATTTCATTAGTGGCGTTCCGGTTTATGCTGTGAGTATTGGCTTGTTGGAGAATGATAAAGTCGTTTTAGGAGTTGTCTATGAAATTGGGCATAATGAGTGTTTCTATGCATGGAAGGGTGGGGAAGCCTATCTAAATGGCAAGACAGTTCATGTTTCTGCCACAGTGACTATTTCGGATGCTTTATTGGCCACAGGATTTCCGTATTCAAATTTTGAACAATTGGATAATTATATGGCTTTATTAAAATGGAGTATGACAGAAGCTCGCGGAGTACGTCGTCTTGGCTCGGCTGCTACCGACCTTGTATATGTGGCTTGCGGTCGCTTTGATGCTTTTTTTGAATATGATCTTAAATCATGGGATGTGGCAGCCGGGGCATTTATTGTGCAGCAAGCAGGCGGCAGCATCATTGATTTCTC
The DNA here is from genome assembly GCA_021804525.1 of Bacteroidota bacterium. Classification (GTDB taxonomy): domain Bacteria; phylum Bacteroidota; class Bacteroidia; order Bacteroidales; family Paludibacteraceae; genus Microbacter. The sequence goes on from JAJZHJ010000247.1 coordinate 1,673, forward strand.
AGGTGGAAAAAATTATCTTTTTGGTGGAGAAATTGTTGCTTCCAATGCTGCGTTGTCAATGATAATGCAGGAAAAAGTGGCAGCTGTTATGAACTAAAATCACACAAACAAAAGAGAGATTGTTCTGCAAGAATGTAGACAGTCTTTTTTGTTTGTGTGAAATAATTGGTTTTATTTTAACGTTCCGGAATTGGCTTGTTGAATCATTGTTTTGTTCGCAGTAATGTAAATTTCAACTCGTCTGTTTTGTGCACGACCTGCAGCTGTATTATTGTCTGCCACAGGGTTGTTCCAAGCTTTTCCCATAGAAGTTAAGCGCGTCGGATCAACTCCATTTTGGTTTAAAAATGTGGCGACAGCATCTGCTCGCTTTTGTGAAAGGGTTTCATTAATTGCTAGACTGCCTGTGTTGTCTGTATATCCATAAATAGTGACATCAGTTTGTGGATTGTTTTTAAGAGAAGTAGCAAAGTCGGTTAAAGCATTTTTTGATGACATACTAAGAGTGCTTTCGCCGGTACTAAAAAGAATTCCGTCTGCAAAGGTTACTTTAATAGCGGGTAAATTATTTGAGTCTCTGACTGTATCAATTTGGGCACCTTTTATTTTTGCTAATTCTGCTTTTTGTTTGTCCATTTTCTTACCAATCAAAACCCCCGTGGTAGCACCAATTGCAGTTCCCACTGCCCCGCCAATGATTGCCCCTTTCCCTTTGCCGAAAAGCGCTCCTATTCCTGCTCCTACAGCAGCCCCAGTGCCACCACCAAGCAATCCACCCTTGGTAGCATTATTCATACTTGCACAACCTGCAATTACAATAGCTCCGCATAGAATTAAAGAAATAATGATGTTGTTTGTTTTCATACGTTTTAGTTTTTTATTGATGTTGCAAATATACCATTCATTTTCTCTGAATGTAATTTGAAATCATTATTTAACATTATATTGTATGAATTTTTTTACATTCGATCTTGTGATTTGATTTAGACGATATACAAAAGACAAAATGTTGTTAACTGCCAAAATTACACAAGCTGATTTGTCAAAGTTGCGAAAATTCATAATTGTCAAAACGCAAAATTACTTCTTACTCCGCTTATGAAAAATTAGTGGTGACTACGGAAATATTGCTCTGTTTTTGTGTTGTAATATATGTGTGAGTATTTTTGATGCTTTAAAATTACCGAATTTCAGTGTTTTCATGATTAATACGTTGCTTTTCTAAATATTAATCATTTGCAGTGATTGTAAAATTAGCACCCCAGGTGGTGTATAAAAAAAAGCCATTCTAATTGTAGAATGGCTCGATGTATTTATTATTGGATCTTATTTTGCTCTTTCCACGTACGATCCGTCTCTGGTATCTACTTTGATTTTTTCTCCAGCTTCGATAAATAAAGGCACACGAACTGTTGCACCTGTTTCTACCGTTGCGGGTTTTAAAGTATTTGTAGCGGTATCTCCCTTCATACCCGGTTCTGTATAAGTGATTTGGAGAACGACGTGAGTTGCAACATCAGCATAAAGAACTGTTTCTGAGTCAGAATGCGTTACTACTTCTACTGATTCTCCATCTTTCAGATAGTCAACGCCGTTGATGCTTTCTTTTGGGATAGAAATTTGTTCAAAGGTTTCATTATTCATGAAATGATACCCCATTTCGTCGTGATACAAGAATTGATAAGGACGACGTTCAATCCGAACTTCTTCAACTTTTACGCCAGAGTTGAAGGTCTTATCAATAACACGACCAGTTTGAACATTTTTCAACTTTGTGCGTACAAACGCCGGACCTTTTCCGGGTTTTACATGGAGAAATTCAACAATAAAGAAGAATTGTCCATCAATATCAAGACACATTCCATTTCTAAAATCAGCTGTAGTTGCCATAAAAAAGATTCCTGTGTGGTTAGAATTTAGCGATTATGATCGCTGTGTTGTTGTCAATTTTGTTCTGAGATAAAGCTTATTTGCCAAGAAAACAAACGCTTATCTTTTAGTTTGCAAAGATAGTGTTATTTGCTTACATTACCAAGACAGTGGGTTATCTGGCTGATATTCTGCCATTGTCGGCAAAACTATAATATTGTTGGTGTGCTACAATAAGATGATCTAACAAATCAATTCCAATAATTTTGCAAGCCTCCGTCAATTTTGATGTAATTTGAATATCTTGTGGGCTTGGGTCAAGGTTCCCTGAAGGATGGTTATGGCACACA
>JAJZHJ010000248.1 GCA_021804525.1 Bacteroidota bacterium
TGAATTTGTTTATTTTTTTCATTAAGGTCATATGGAACTCGCTTACACATTCATCGTCATTGGCGAATCGTTTATACATGCTCGTTTCATACGATAATAGTTTTTTTGTTTAAGGACGTATGGAACTTGTATAAAAACATTTATCATACCATTGAATGTAAATAATTTACATGCTCGTTTCATACGAAAGAGTTTTATTTTTTAAGGCTATGTGAAACGCGCAGATTAATTTTCATTGTTTTTGTGAATACCAAGCAGATGCGCGTTTCATCTATTCATTTATTATAAAGATTCTTTTTTCAAGACAATCTCCTGATTGTTTTTAGCAACCCAATGTGCCCAAAAATCACGTAAATAGCCATATTCCGTTACCGGATATAATATTTCATTCAAAGAAATCATGGTCGCCATTTGAAGCATATGATCACCTTTTTGAAGCAGATAACGATACATAGCATCATTCGCTTTAATGGTCGATTTTTCCGATTTAGGCATCTCTTCGATTTCATACCCTTTCGGTAATCTCATAATTATGTTAGTAAGATGTGTGTAAGGATAATCAAACTCTACCGGCAAATCACGTTTTTCAGCTACGAAAGGATTCGATCCAGCTTGAAAAATGGTTAATGGATTAATGTATTCAATGGAGTCTGAAAGAGGGTATGGTTTGGAGAAAGTAAATTTCTCGATAATGGGTTGCTGCGCGCTATCCAAACCTTGCACAGAAAAGTTGGAAATAACAATAGAATATTTGTTTTGAAGCGCTTCTATCAATGCATCTTGGTTCTTGAAATTTTTATAGTTTTCACGAAATAAGAAGGCCGATTGATTTTTCCTCATGATGGTTATATCCACAATCATCTTACCGTCTGCAAATTTGATTTCACAAATATTATGGTCTAAACTTGGCGCAATATGTGTTAAATCGACCCAAGCAGACTTACTTCCTTCCTGCCCCCGTACTGCACGCGCACGATCCACTAAATACTCTTCATCTAACACATTTATAGGTGCATTTTTACGAGAAGCATCCATATATACAGTATCGTTTGGTGTGTCCACTCCAACTACAAAATAGTTTATGCTGTTGATAGACGGGGTTGCAATAGGCAAACGTCCTTCGCTACGGCTACTCAACACTACTGGATATGCGTCGAAGCCTGCTTCTTTCAGCATATCGATCAAGATGAAATTTATTTCCGCCGAGTTCCCTACCCCATCTTTAATAGCTTTTTTCAGTGAAGAAGCATACAAAGCTTCGTGTTCGTTCCACTTCACTTTTGATTGCAGTAATTGATAGATCGCCATAATTTTTTCATTATCTTCCATTTTAGAATTTGAAATGGCTTTCATTTCATCTTTGAAATATCCCGATTGTTTCAGGTTGCCACCAAAATCAGAATCATCTAGCAATTGTTTCTCCACATCACTCCATGTGTACGCATACGATTTATAAAGCTGTCCCGGAATTTGCAATCCTGATATTTCAAACGAAACAGCAGAATAATAATCATTCATATACGAAACATAACTTTCCTTTTTTAATGCCGGCAAATTGACTGCTTTCATAAAGAGATGATTGCAATTAGCATTTAATGAAGAGCTTCCAAGTAAAAACGTTTTGCTCACGGCATCTCTTACTGTTTCAAAGGGATAATATCCTTTTGTATTTACGTTAAAGGTAAAATAGTCAGGAATAGTGACATCGTAAATACTTTCCACAACAGGAATAGCATGTTGAAATCTCCACGAACGAATGGAAGCATCAAAATCAGATACAACAGTATATTTATATTCAATCAGTGTACCTGCCTTAACATTTGGAATGGTGAATTTAACACGAAAATGTTTTCCTTCGATATTGTCCCTAAAAATATACTTCTTGTCCAAACGCGTTTTCTCCACTTTGCCATTCACATAGTTGTAGGAATAGCCATCGATGCTTTGCACCACTTCGCGTCTATTTAAGCCATAATCAGAGTATGGAACTTCCACATTAGCATACTCTGTTCCTTCCGTTTTTAATATTTTGATTTTAGCGTATACATCAAAATAGACCTGAAATCCTTGATTAAATTCATAATAGCTGTATCCTTTTTCATATAGAACAACAGCCACAGCGCTTGTGTCGGCAGGAAAGGTTGTCATTTTAACTTCATTATCTATTACTTTGCCAAACTTTTGTGTCTCTTTTTCAGCATGGACAATCGTAAACATGCCACAAATAAGGAATAATAGAAATTGTTTCATGATATAAAAATTAGATGATTTATTGTGTGAGATACATGATTTTATTGGAATAATAAGAAAATAAGCAAATGAAATGACAATAGACCATTTATGATAAGTACATTAAACAAACCGAAAACTTGGCCATAAATATAGGGGTTTTTTATTGTATTTTGTTGTCATGATAAAATATTCATGCAATTGACAAAAAAAAGCCAATGTAAGACTACTCTCTATAAGCTCCAAGATAGGACAGTTAAAAAGTAAAGAGTTAAATGATTGGATCAAAGAGTTAAAATCTACCACATCTCACAATTGGATTCATTGATTTAATTCTTTGGATGGTTTTTGAAAAAAAAATTATGTAGCAAAGTGTGCAACCTGCAAATTAAATCTTATTTTTGCAGCAAACAATTTCAAAATTCCGCAAACAATGCAAATCGAACCATCCCCTTCACGCTACAAAGATAAAATGCAGTATAACCGCTGTGGGGAAAGCGGGTTGCAATTACCCAAGCTATCACTTGGCCTTTGGCATAATTTCGGTGATGTGGACAGCTATAACGAAGCTGTAAGCATGATTCAATTTGCTTTTGACAATGGTATTACTCATTTTGATTTAGCCAACAACTACGGCCCGCCGGAAGGAACAGCTGAGAAAAACTTTGGCAAGATTCTTCAACATTTTCCACCAAGCTCACGCGATGAAATGATTATCTCTACCAAAGCTGGTCATCTCATGTGGCCAGGTCCCTATGGCGACGGAAGTTCGCGTAAATATTTGTTATCCAGTCTGGATCAAAGTCTGCGTCGTTTACGGTTAGATTATGTCGATATTTTCTATTCACATCGATACGATCCCAATACTCCGTTAGAAGAAACTATGACAGCACTTTCCGATGCCGTTCGACAAGGGAAAGCCCTCTATGTGGGAATCTCCAAATATCCGGTTGATAAAACCTTAGAAGCCTATCAATTGCTGAAAGCCAACGGTACACCTTGTTTGATTCATCAGGATCGTTACAGCATGTTATCGCGCGATGTTGAACAAGGCATTCTTCAAACAGCCTCAGAACATGGCGTTGGGTTTATCGGCTTTTCTCCTTTGTATCAAGGTATCCTGTCCGATAAATATCTACATGGAATACCTGAAAATTCCCGTGCCGCCAAAGCAACCGGATTTTTGCAACGCAGCCAAGTGTCACCCGAAGTTGTGGACAAAGTATCGAAACTCAATGCAGTAGCACTTAATCGCAGTCAATCGTTAGCACAAATGGCGCTGCAATGGTGTTTACGCACGCCTCAGGTTCAATCCGTCATTGTTGGAACCAGCTCATTAACTCAACTACAGGATAATTTCCACGCACTAAACTATCCGCAATTTACAAACGAAGAGTTGCAAACCATTGAACACATTCTGAGCGAAAGCTAAGATATAAAGGCAGTATTTTCTTGCAAGAAATAATGACTTGTTTATTGCACTCCCCGTCTGTAAGATCAATAACACCGGCAGTTAAGTGAAATGTTACTACTAATCTAACTGTTTATTGTTCTTGAGCTTTCGTGCTCATTTGCAAAGTACGGATCAGATGACATTGTTGTGGGGAAGTTATTTTATGCATAGATAATGAGAGTCAG
>JAJZHJ010000249.1 GCA_021804525.1 Bacteroidota bacterium
ACTATCCTTAGGTGAAGCCACATGCAAAGAGGCCCCCTGAACATGCAAAAAACTGAAAATCAAATGAGTCAACTGATCGATACGGTAATTGTTGATCGTCGTCCCATCGCCGGTGTAATAGGCCATGATGGCAATAGGTGAAGTTGCTATAGATTGTTTTTTAGGCGATTGTGCATGTAAAACGTCAAAAATCAACCACAACCCCAATAGTAAAAAATAATGCTTTTTCATACGTGAATATTTTTTTTAAAGGTCGTATGGAACTCGCCAAATAGTCATTTTCTTGAGCATAAGCGTTATTATGGCTCGTTTCATCGTTGTAAAAAATTTGATTGAAAGAGAAATTCATTATAAACACAAAGTAGGAAAGAAGTTTGTATCTTTCCTACTTGTGCATGAATTAAATGATAAAAATAAGGTAGGCAATTATAATATCTTACACGCTACCTATTCTTTAATTTGCTGAAGTACAATAATTAGCATTTTTATCCCACCAAAGTTTGGTGCTCGATACGTCTGTGCCACTATTACCGCTTTCAGTCGATAAGATTTGGACTCCTTTAGCATATTCCGTTTTGTTTACCATCGCTTCCGAAGAGGGATAAGGCATCCGTTTAACGAAACTTCTTGGATCGCTGAATATATTTGGCAATCCTTGATAAACAGCAGGATCTCTGTATTGAAGCGGATCAAACCGAGGCAGGTTCAAACGACGTTTATCGTTCCATCCTTCCCAAGATACATCAGGAATGCAAGCAATGTATTTCTGGGTAATAATTTTTTCCAAAACCGTGTTGCCTGGCCCATTGGCATCTGTATAACTGACCGACGTTCCAGCTAAGTTTTTAGAAGTAGAGGTTAAATAATTATTGACAACATCATTAGAAATATTATACCGCTGCATGCAAGCTCGAATCCCGTTCTCATATTCGGTTTGCGCATTTACTCCGGTTACAAATCCACGAGCGGCGGCTTCAGCCTTAAGAAAACAAACTTCATCATAAAGCATGACATCATAGGGTCGATGGTCGTTCAATGCACCAGCAACACCCAGAATGAATTTTCCCAATTGTGAATAATAGGAACCTGCATACGTACCTGTATTCGATTGATTAGCTGCAATGCCGGGAGGCATTCCTTTCCATCCTTGAGTACCTGGATCGTAAATAACCGGACCCCGAGGATCAACGAAAGCAGGGTGAGAAACTGCAGCAACATTAGCTGGCCAAGGAATACCGCCTAAGTTTGTCATCAGTTTTTCCATGGAAGAAGTCATGTTAGGAATATCACCCCAGGAAATAAAAAACATTGTATAATTATAATACTGCCCCCAACCATTAGCTGCCACAGGAATGCGAGCATCGTCCGAAGGAGAATCCATTACGCCCCCATTAATGGCAGCTTGAGCCTGTGTTTTGCATAATGCTGGATCAACCTCGGAAACACGCAACGCCAAACGTAGTCGTAATGAATTGGCAAATTTCACCCATTCCATGACATTACCACCGAAAATCAAATCTTCGTATTTTGACATAAATGGTTTACTCGGATCAATCATCTTGACTGCAGCATCTAATTCACTAAAAAATTCGGTGTACTGATCCTGCACAGAAACATAAGGAGGATTATCGACCGGATTTTGCCATGAAGGGAACGGCATGGGGCCAAAATAATCACAAGCACGGCTTTGTGTATATACTCTCCAAATTCGGGCTACCGCTACTGAATTCACACGATCCGGAATGTTCATTCCCTGACTTATAACGGTATTTAAAGTGGATACCCATGACATTTGAGGTGTCCAATACCAACCGGAATTCCATGAATCATTTGGCACATAGTTTTTTGTGCTCCACCCGCCTGCATCCTCAATCACCTGAGACCAGTAATCAACGCCTAACGATTTAATTCTTTGCTCCTTGTCGCCATCCATAAACTGAACGGCACGAAACTGAGTCACTAATTTAGGAATATTAAAATCATAAGCATAGCTATCATCCGGTTGGTTCGGATTAATGTTCATATTTGTGAAATTACTACATCCTACCAACAATAAAGTGAGGAAAGTCCAACTGAAAATATATTGTATTGTTTTCATATATAAGGTATTAAAAAACTACATTTATATTGAAGCCTAATGTTCGCAATGTTGGCATTGATCCATATTCCACGCCTTGTGCATTGCCCGTTGTATAAGCTGCATCAGGATCGTATCCTTTCGTTCTGGAATAAATCATAAACAAATTGCGAGCAACAAAACTGGCTTTTACACTTTGAATGGGTGAATGCTCCAACAATGATTTAGGTAAGGTATATCCAAAAGTAAGTTCACGCAAACGGATATTGGTTGCGTCGTAGAGGAAAGCTTCCGTAATGCCAGAAATACCTGTCCAGTATTGTTGTGCATTGGTTGCAATCGTATTCACTGCACCTGACGACTGTACAATACCCGGCACCACCATACTGCTTCGGCCATTCAGCGTCATAGCCAATGTGCCATAATACGTACCTTGTTGGATGGATCCCATATATACTTTCCCGCCAAAACGAGAATCTACCAAAAAACTCATTGAAAAGTTTTTGTATGAGAACGAATTTGAAAACCCAGCCATGAAATTGGGCTGATTATTGCCTAACCGTTGCATACTGGTAGTTCTCAATGGTATCCCATTATTATCGATCAAAATATTACCTTTTGCGTCTCGCTGATATGCGTACCCATAAATATCACCATAAGCGCCTCCAACATGAGCAACGATCTTCAGAAAGCTGATACTCTGATCGCTTATTATTTGTTCATCAGTAGTTGGATCGAGAGCAACCACTTTGTTATTGTTTTTCGACAGATTCAGGTTCATGTCCCATTCAAATCCGTTCGTTACACGAATAGGCGTTGCATTAAGAGCTACTTCAAAACCATCATTCTGAATGTTACCGGCATTAATCAATTTGTATTGGTATCCGGTGGCAGGTGGTTGTGCAATTTGAAGAATCTGATTGTAGTCATTCTTTTTGTAATAATCAACGTCTAATCCGATTCGGTTATTAAAGAAATTCAATGTTGTCCCAATTTCCCACGAGTTAATTTTCTCCGGCTTCAGGTTGGGGTTGGCGATATAATTCTGAGGAGTCACATTCAACACATTATTGGAAAAATCAATCGAATAGTAATTGCTCAACATGTATGGACTGGCATCATTCCCCACTTGCGCCCACGAAGCTCTTAACTTCCCAAAACTGAGAGGGCCCGTTGAGATTCCATGATTGCTCAATAACTGAGTGAAAATAAAACTTCCACCTATGGAAGGATAGAAATAGGAGCGGTTGTTTTGCGGCAAGGTTGATGACCAATCATTACGGGCAGATAGATCAACGTACAGATAATTATCCCATGCCAATGACGCAGTTGCATAAAGCGAATTGATCTGCTTTTGATTGAAAGTGTAATCTCCTTTACGGTTAGATCCATTGGTAATGGTATAAAGTTCAGGAATTACTAACCCGTTGGCTTGAGCAATTTGATACGTCGCTTTTGTGTACATCATATTTCCTCCAACAGCACCCGAAAGACCTAATTTATCAAACGTGTGATGAAGTGACAATAGAAAATCAGCATTCGATTGCCAATTTGACTGATTGATAACACGAAAATCACCCGTATAACTACCTGTTGCCCAATAAGGAGTACCAGTAGCTAAACGATCTTGGAATTGTGAATCAGAATAATCCAACCCATAGCGCAATCGCAGATCAATCCATTCGGCAAAAGTGATTTTTGTAGAGGCAAACCCAATTAATCTGTTTTTTGTTTGTTGATTTGTGTTTCGGTAAGCTGACCAATATGGATTGCCTGAATAA
>JAJZHJ010000250.1 GCA_021804525.1 Bacteroidota bacterium
ATTGAAGTGACGTTAAACATTGAAGACTTAGCAGAAATAGAAGTTTTGCTGACGAAATATCCAAACATCGGCGATCGCTACAGTCCATCAAACTACACATTAGTGGACAAAAGCTAAGCCATTGAAATAATGATATTTAATTTTCAACGAATTAAAAACTATTCAGCCTTAATGCCGAAGAAAAAATCCTTATCTAAATTTCAGGTTGTTCTGATGGCCATTGCAGCGGGAGTTTCAGTGGCCAACATCTACTACAACCAGCCAATTCTTAAAGAAATTGCTTCGTCGTTTCATGTGACCGAAAACCAAGCCGGTACCATTTCCATGCTTTCTCAAATCGGTTATGGGTTGGGACTCTTTTTCATTATTCCGCTTGGAGATAAAATCAACAAGAAAAATCTGATTCTTACACTATTAACTTTGCTTACTGTTGCTCTTTTTCTAATGACGGTGGCTGGTAGTCTATTCATAGTTTGGACATTAAGCCTTTTAATAGGAATTCTTTCTGTGTCGGTGCAGGTCATTCTGCCTATGGCAGCCAGTTTGGATTCAGAAAACAGAGGAAAAACAGTAGGGACAATCTTCTCTGGAATTCTAATCGGGATTTTGGCAGCAAGAGTATTCAGTGGGTTTATTGCCGAATGGCTGAGTTGGCGTTATGTTTATGGGTTTTCAGCCATGATGACGCTTATCATCACTGCATTACTGAGAATATATTTACCAACCGTCAGCAATGAGTTTAAAGGACACTATTTTACGTTGTTGCAATCCGCTTTGTTACAAATAAAACGATTCTCACTGCTCAGAAAAGCCTCATTGACAGGAGGTTTACTTTTTGGTGTTTTTTGCTCTTTCTGGACCATTCTCACGTTTCATTTGAGCGCTCCTCCATTTAAATTTCATCCCAACACGATTGGACTCTTTGGCATTGTAGCGATTGCCGGAGCACTCATGGCTCCCGCTTTTGGAAAACTTGCAGATAAAGGGTATACAAAAAGATCGCTGTTGATGGCTGTTTCTTTAGTCATTCTTAGTGTGCTTTTAATGAAGATTTTTCCCACATCGGTTTTCGTCTTAATCGTTGCCGTACTAATACTCGATATTGGTGTTCAGGCCACACAAGTAACAAATGTAGCCATGATTTACACCCTGGATGATACGTCGCACAGCCGGATCAACACCATTTACATGACATCCTATTTTATCGGTGGAGCATTAGGAACTTTTGTTGGGTTGCTTTGTTGGAAACTTGGAGGTTGGAATTGGGTGACTTGGCAAATGCTACTCTGGGCATTACTTGTTTTAGCCATTGAACTGAAAAGCAAAACGCTTATTCAAAAATGAACAGGAAGACCACATCATTCGATTCAGACAACTTTTTCTCATAAGTTACTCTCTTTTTCGATGGATTCTTTTCTTTATATTTGTACAACAATTCAGCGTGATAAAAAACATATACAAGTATTTAATATTCAGAAAGTTTGAATTTTAATGATCAATTGCATGAATAAGTCTGTCATCATCACTTATAATCTTAGCCAAGAACTAAAAACACAAATCGCTTCGTTATCTCCCGATAATGTTTTCGTACTGGTCGATAGCAATACGCGTCAATTATGCCTCTCGCAATTGAACAATTATCCTGTCATTGAAATTCCGGCAGGTGACGATCATAAATCGTTAGAAACAATTGCGTTCGTATGGCAATTTCTATCTACTCAAAAAGCTACACGGCATTCGTTGCTTATTAATGTAGGAGGAGGAATGGTGACTGATTTAGGAGGTTTTGCTGCGTCAACGTTTAAACGTGGTATTCGCTTTATCAATGTACCTACAACACTTTTAGGCGCTGTCGATGCTGCCGTAGGCGGAAAGACAGGTATCAACTTCAATGGATTGAAGAATGAAATTGGCGTCATTCGTGCCGCTGAAGCCGTCATTCTTTATCCACAGTTTTTTCGCACATTAGATCGCGACAATCTCATGTCAGGCTGGGCAGAAATGATGAAACATGCTTTGTTGTCAACCACGGCAGCGTGGGAAGAGACTTTGGCCTTTTCATGGAATACTATCGATTATGAGCAATTAGGTAGATTGGTAGAACATTCCATTGCTATCAAAGAAACCATTGTAGAACAAGATCCTACCGAACAAAACATACGTAAATCACTCAACCTGGGACACACGTTTGGACATGCTTTCGAAAGTTTTTCGTATACGACTCAACGCCCACTACTTCACGGATTTGCTGTGGCTTTTGGCTTGCTCTGCGAACTTTATTTATCGTACAAAAAAGTCAATTTCCCCGAAACGACGCTTGCGCAAGCCGTTCAACAAATTAAACAGCTTTATGGAACATTCCGTATTGAAACAACTGATTATCCGGCATTACTCGAATTGATGACACACGACAAAAAAAACGATGCCTCCGGGATCAATTTTACCTTACTGAAAAAGGCCGGTGAAGTGCTTATTAATCAACATGCCACTGAACATGAGATTTTCGAGACATTCGATTTTTTTCGCACCGAAGTCCATTAAAACATTTTTATAGCATCAATCCGTATCCTTTGAAACACGGTTGATTTCTTCAACAATTCTTGCAGTCAAAACTTCTGCAGCATCTGATGTAGAATCGACTACCAGATGGGCTTGCCGATAAAATGGCTCACGCCTGTGAAGGCTTTCTGTGATAAACGACTCTAAATCAGCATCTGACTTATCGCTCACCAATGGACGTTTTGCTTTTGCAGCAGAAAGCCTGCCAACCAAAATTTCTACTGAAGCTGCCAAATAAATGGTAACACCATGCGCATTCATCCACTCCATATTTTGGTGATAACAAGCAGCGCCACCTCCTGTTGCTACAACCACATCACGGAAAGCAGACAATTCTTCCAGACCTTTGTGTTCCATTTCGCGAAACTTAGTTTCTCCATACTCAGCGAAGAGTTCACGAATGGTTTTATGAAATCGATTCTCGATCCACGCATCCAGATCAATAAATTGGAAATGAAGATTTGCAGCCAAAAGACGGCCGATGGTAGACTTTCCGCTTCCCATATAGCCTACCAAAAAAATAGGATTCATGCTTATTACTGTTAGAAATGAAAACAATTACCACACTAAACTAGAACAGAAAAAAGATACTCCAAAAGTCTAATAAGTAACCATAAAAACGACTTCTTCAATATCAAGGAAACACGTTGCAAAAAAAACAAAAAAAATTGACATTCCACCATCGGCAAAGAATGATCTAAACAAAAAACAGTAATTTTGTCTTGTCAATGACGTTGAAAAAACCAACTCCCAAACCCGCTTTGCAACACACGTTCTTTCAATCAACCGAAAGGTGATATATCAAATTGATAACCAAGCACATTGTTTTAAACTTATGCTATGCAAAAAAGTTTAGTGTCCATTACCGACTACACGAAAGACGAAATACTGCGACTTCTGCAACATGCTGAGAGGTTTGAACAAAACCCAAATCAACCTTTTTTGGAAGGGAAAGTGGTGGCTACGCTTTTTTTTGAACCCTCAACCCGTACACGATTAAGTTTTGAAACGGCAGTAAACCGCTTAGGAGGACGGATTATTGGTTTTTCAGATGCAGCCACATCAAGCTCGTCAAAAGGAGAAACGTTGAAAGACACCATCAAAATGGTAAGCAATTATGCCGATCTCATTGTGATGCGCCATCCTTTGGAAGGAGCAGCACGCTACGCATCGGAAGTAGCAAGTGTTCCGGTTATCAACGCCGGTGACGGTGCCAATCAACATCCTACACAGACGCTTCTTGATCTTTATTCCATTCAAAAAACGCAAGGTCATCTGGATCATCTCAATATTTTC
>JAJZHJ010000251.1 GCA_021804525.1 Bacteroidota bacterium
TTATTTCATTTATCCATTTATCAAATAAATCATGTGTCAGTTCAATGTGGCCTTGAATTCCGTAGGCTTTATCATTGACTTTTATCAACTGATTTGTGCATCCGTTCCCTTTTCCCAATAGCAACATGTTTTCTGACAGTACCACGGTTTCACCATGCAAATGAAAGATTGGAAATAAAGTTGGTACCCCAACGAGTATTGGATCTTTTTCCCCCGATTCAGTCAACTTTATCTCAAAAAGGATTTTCTGTTCATCTCTAAATCCTATTTCTTTTTGCGAACATGGAACCACTTTTCCACCAGCAGCCTTCACTAATGTTTGTAAACCAAGGCAAATGCCAAAATATGGAATATTCTCATCAATTGCTTCTTTAATTCGATTTATTTCGTGAATCATCACCTTTGTCGTGTCGTTGGCGCTGCTTGATCCCCCCAGTACTATTAATGCACCGAATGAAGTTGGTGTAGGAAAGCATTCCTCTTTTTCAAGATCAACTACCTGATAATCTATTGATTTTTTTTGAAATAGCTCTTCAAGTATCCCTGCGCTTTCAATGGATGCATTTTTAATGACTAAAATGGGGTTTTTATTGAATTCTTCCATGATTTTGTTCGTAAAATAAATCGATAACAGTAAGCCATTTATCCTTTTCTCCTTGTGTTAGAAAACTTGCTACAAATGAATTACGTGAAAGTTGGTAGATATGTTTCGATGTGAGATTAAGAGCTGTTGTCATCGTCAAGAAATTTTCGTTTATGTAACCTCCAAAGTATGCAGGATCATCTGAATTGACCGTTGCTACCATTCCTAAATTGAGCATTTCGAGTAATGGATGATAAACGGCTTCTTTCACCACTTTTAATTTTAAATTTGACAACGGGCATATTGTCAGGGGAATTTGATTCTCGACAATGTGTTTTATAAGCGTTTCATCTTCTAAGGAACGATTGCCGTGATCAATTCGTGCAACTTTCAGTATTTCAATTGCCTCTCGCACGTAGTCTGCATCTCCTTCTTCGCCGGCATGTGCCACTGTTTCAAACCCTTCATTTTTTGCTTTTTCAAAAACACGTGCAAACTTTGACGGAGGGTTTCCTATTTCGGAAGAATCAAGGCCAATTGCTGTGATCCATTCTTTGAAGGGCAAGGCTTCTTCAAGGGTTTTTAAGGCCGAAATTTCGTCTAAATGGCGCAAGATGCTCATAATTATCTTTGAACTGATCCCAAGCTCTTCTTGCCCTTTCAGCAAGGCTCTATGGATGCCATTGATCACCGTTGAGAATGCTACGCCACGTTCCGTGTGTGTTTGTGGATCAAAGAAAATTTCGGTGTGTACAATGTTTTGAGAATGTGCTTTTTCGAGATATGCCCATGTCAAATCAAAAAAATCAATTTCGTGTCTTAAAACATTTGCCCCTTCGTAGTAGATGTCCAGAAAATCTTGTAAATCATTGAATTGATAGGCCTTTTTAATCGCATCTACGGATTGATAATTTAACGTAACTTGGTTGCGTTCGGCAATTTTCAACAGCAGTTCAGGTTCTAAAGTGCCTTCTATGTGTAGATGCAATTCCGCTTTGGGAATGTATTGAATAAAGTGTTCTATGGAAGTGATGGCGTTCATTAGGTTGTTTTGAGGATATTTCTTTGAGAAATCTGTGAACTCTACAATATAATTTTTTGGATGACAAAGTTATACAAATTTAGGTGCATTTTGAAAGATCAGGTTTTTTATTCTTTTCCTTCAGTCTGGTTGCTGTTTTTGCCGGCTCCTTATTATTTTCGTCTTATCTTTGCAGACTATTTTTATTGAATTATGCAAATTGGTACTCATATTTTCCCTGCTTATCCTCTTTTTTTGGCTCCAATGGAGGATGTTACTGATCGTACATTTCGCATGCTTTGCAAAGAGTTTGGAGCTGATTTGGTTTATACTGAGTTTATTTCCGCTGATGCTTTAATTCGCAGTATTCAGAGGACAGAACAAAAACTGACTCTTTCTGATGTAGAACGTCCTGTTGCTATTCAGCTTTATGGGCGCGATGTCGATTCCATGGTCGAAGCTGCTAAAATTGCCGCAGAAGCTATGCCTAATATCATTGATCTGAATTTTGGTTGTCCTGTAAAGCGTGTTGCAGGGAAAGGTGCAGGAGCAGGTTTGTTACGAGATATTCCTACCATGCTTGCAATCACATCTGCCGTCGTGAAAGCTGTTCCATTACCTGTCACTGTTAAAACAAGATTGGGGTGGGATGATAATTCTAAAATCATTGTTCAATTAGCGGAGCAATTGCAGGATTGTGGTATTTCGGCTTTAGCTATTCATGGACGTACCCGTGCCCAAATGTACAACGGTGAGGCGGATTGGACATTAATTGGAGAGGTAAAAAACAATGCGAGAATTCATATTCCCATTATTGGAAACGGTGATGTAACAACGCCGGAACGGGCCAAAGAGTGTTTTGAAAGATATGGTGTGGATGCTGTTATGATTGGCAGAGCTTCTATTGGGCGTCCATGGATATTCAAAGAGATGAAGCATTATTTGCTGTCCGGTGAGTTGATACCTCCATTATCTGTCGAATTTCAGTTCAATATTATTAAACGACAAATATTAGAAAGCGTTCAATGGCTGGATGAACGAAAGGCTATTCTTCATGTTCGTAGACACTTGGCCGCTTCACCTCTCTTTAAAGGGATTCCGTATTTTCGTGAAATGCGTATTCGTATGTTGCGGGCCAATACCTTAGACGAACTATTTACTATTTTTGATGCCATTCAATGTGATTATCTTTCAGAAGGAAGTCAAACAATGGCTTAAATGACTAATTTTCTATTGTGTAATTTGTTGAAATTATTCAATAATGATTTGCGTATAGTTAGCTTCTTTTCTTCACCAAAAACTTCCAATGTTTAGTTAGTGCATAAGCCATCCCTGCACGTACATCCAGACTACGTAGCGACCAAATTTCCCGATAGTCATGGCAATCATGGTTCCTAAGAAGTTCGTGCGAAAATACCCGCAAGCAACCACAATTACATCGCCAATACCCGGAACAAAGGAGAAAACAGCCAACCAATCGCCTCGATTGTACATTTTTTTTTCAAATCTTTCAACCTTCTCCTTTTTGATTTTCAGGTATTTCTCAATCCATTCAATTTTCCCGAGTCGTCCAATCCAATAAGTAGTTACTCCTCCAAGTGTATTCCCAACAGTTGCTACTGCAACGCAAGTCCATACATCCCAACCCCCATAAATTAATGCACCGAAGACTAATTCAGAACCAATTGGAAGTATAGTTGCAGCCAAAAAAGAGGCTATGAACAGCCCAATATAACCCCATTCAACTAATCCCTGCATAGTTGATGGTTAAGTTGTAAGCAATTAATAATACGACAAGTGTGAGGTAGAATAGCGTGTTTTTTTGGGAGGTGTTTATTGAAAAAAAGAGAGCAAAGAGGAACGAGATTATTCCTGAGAAAGCTGTTAAAGCTTCAGTGTTTTTCCCCATCCGTAGTGTAATAATCAGACTGATGAAAAAGTAGAGCCAAATTATCACTTGTATGTTTTTTCGTTCGTTTATGTTGCTTTGGAATCGATTTGCAAGGCAACCCCTGATTGCAATCAGCGAAAGGATGAATAAGACAGATTGGTAGATAATCGTTAGTTTATCCGTGTCCCAAATGGGGATTTCTATTTGATAAGCTTGAATATAGTGTATAACATTTTCCTCCAAAGTTCCCTGTAAGTAGAAGATTCCTCCTAATAAAATTATTGGAGTAATTATACCTAAAATAATTGCATGTAAAATGCGTAGCGATAAATTGTTGACTATAAA
>JAJZHJ010000252.1 GCA_021804525.1 Bacteroidota bacterium
ACCATTTGTTCCAAGACCAATCGGGAACGTACCTGCACCCCAATTATAAGTCCATCCTGCATTAGCACGGAATTTCCCACCACCATTACCAACCGGAGGAGTGAAATCGCTGGTAAACGTGTATGTTGTGTACCAAATATGATTATTCGCCCCTGCTGCTGGATCTGCAGCTGTCATAACAATATCAGTTGGAGGATTACCAGCTCCACCATCACCCCAATTATTAAACTCTCCAACAAGTCCCATTGAAGTATAATTGACTGAAGGAGCAGTAGCAGGTACAATTTCGCATGTGTTGGTAATCGAATTCAAATTAATGGTATAATAGCCATCAGTTGGCACAACAAAATTATTGGAACTGCCAGATAATATTGGAGTTGTTATATCACCACTCTTATTGGAACTCCCCCAAGATGGATCACTCCAGCTCATGGAATTATCAACAATTTTGAATGGATGTGCATTTTCAAAATAACCTGTATAGGTAAATATACCAGTACCATTATTAAGATATGCCTTCCCGGATACAACACTTAACGGAAACATGGAAGCGCCAATACCTGCTTTCGTATTAGTCCATTTTCCATCACCCATTCCGATTATATACCATGGAATTGGTGTCGCAATGGTATAGGACTTCAGTGACAGAATTGGATCAATAATAATCGTTTGAGCATTGGAATAGGTAGGAATTAAACCGGCGCCAATAGTCGTCATAATCCGCACATCAAAACTTGTCTTTACACCGGTAGGTGCATTTAATGTTTTTGGATCAGTAACAACATTATATAACTGGGTAATTGGTACCGGTAAACTATTCGTCGTTGTCGTAATTACGGTTTGCGCATTGGCGAAATTATCACCTGTTTTATCAATTTGTAAAGCATACGTAACCGTCGTACCTAACCCGTAATCTGCAGCAGTACACGTGAAGGTATCAGCTAAACCGGTACTATCCATATACAGAACATAAGCAGCTGAATCCTTGTTATAAGCCGCTGTGCCTTGGCTTGGTGCACTTAAAACAGGCGCTACCGGATTTGCCAAAATCATCATTTTGGGATCATTATTACACGCTGCCAGCAGGATAAGTGCCACAAGCGGGAAAAATATTCTAATTTTCTTCATAACTTTATGTTTTTATAAAATGATTATCCAACTAAGATGCTTGCAAATCTCAATTTTACAAGCCCTTAGTCAAATATAAATCAATTGTAACCGGGGTTTTGTTTCAAGTTTGGATTGGCATTTAAGTCAGAAGAGGGAAGTGGATATATGTTGAAATGAGAATCAACGCCCTGTCCATTTTTAACGCCACCCTTCCATTGCCATAAATAAGTACCTGAAGTGAGCATCCCAAAACGTACCAAGTCGGTACGACGGGTTGCTTCAGCAAACATTTCACGGGCACGTTCTTCCAAAATAAAGGGTAACGTCAGTTGTGAAGAGGTAATCTCAAGATCGGTGAAGCCACTGCTTCCTTCTGCTCTGTCGCGTAAATCATTGATATATGTCAAGGCTTGAGCCTGAGTACCACCCGTTCCACCGCGTAAAACGGCTTCAGCATACATTAAATAAATGTCTCCTAAACGGAATAAAGGAAAAGCTCCTGTGGCAAATGAAGCGGTATTCTTAACACCGGTGCTACTATAATTGACAAATTTCAAAAGCGGGGTTCCTTGCTCAAACTGTGTATTGTCATCAATGCTTGGATGATTAAACTTTTGGTAAAGCATCGAATAACGTTGGTCTAATGCATAGTTCGTTTCTTCAGGATTAAATCGAGCAACAAATTCCTGTACGGCTCTATTTCCTCCCCATGCACCGGGAGCATTCGTTACTGCTTGATTCTTACTATCTACAACGCTACATTCCAAGAACATCAAACCACCCCAGGTAGTCAAATTGGTACCATCATAAATATTCGGGAATATGATCTCTTGCGATTTATAATTATCGGTGGTAAATAAATTTTGATAGGTTGGTTCCAATTTATAACCGGCAGCGATGACTTTATTACAGTTTGTCAAACAAGAATCATAATACTGTGTCGAACTCGTCCCAAGATAGGTATTGGCATTCAAATAGACCCGTGCTAACAAAGCCCATGCAGCAGCCTGATTAGCATGGCCGTATGTAGGCCCGAAACCAACAGCCGGTGGCAACAAATTTGCCTGACAAGCATTCAACTCAGTAGTGATGTAGCTGAGAAGTTGTTGAGCAGTAGCATACGGTGGCAATGCAGAAGAACCAATAGGGCTGGCATCTGTTACAAGCGGTCCATTACGGAACAAATCCAACACATTGTCATAAGCCATGGCACGTAAGAAACGGGCTTCGGCACGGTAAGTATGAATCGTATCTATCAACGAGGCTGAACATCCGCGAGCTGTTAACTGAGCATCGGTTGTTTGTTGCATAAAGGCCGTAGCAATGGTGATCTGATAATACAGACGAGAATAAAAACCATTTAAGAACACGTCGGTAGGAGTCCATGCAAAGTTGTGGAAATTCTGAATGGTAGCATCATTCCATGCGCACATGGCTTCATCGGTAGGTAATTCTTCAAGATTCCATAATGGACGTAAGTAACCTGCCTGGCTACCGCCATCATAACCCGAAATATCCAAATTATTATCACCTCCCGCAAGACCACCGGTGGAAAAACCGGCATAAATTTTCGCCAAAAACTCTGTATACGGTGCTGCACTGTTTTTAAAAGTAGATGCAGCAGTCGATATTTTTTTATCAAGTGGCGTCACATTCAAATCGTTTGTACATGAACTAAGGGAAACCAAAGCCAGTACAACCGCTGAAATTATAGTCAGATATTTAATTCTTTTCATTGTATATGTATTTAGAAATTAACGCGTAAGCCCAAAATGTAGATACGTGGACGCGGATAAATATTATTGTCAATACCTCCATCTACCTCAGGATCCAAACCTTTGTATTTGGTAATCACAAACGGATTTTGTACAGTACCATACAAACTGGCTCTCAATTTAGAATTGAAAAAATGATTGAAATTATATCCGAGTGTCATGTTATCCATACGCAAGAAAGATGCATTTTGGATAAAGTAGTCAGAAAAATACTGAACGTTTTTGAACCCCGTGGCTAATGCACTATGAGTCATATTCGTTAAATATCCGGATGTGTTATAGCTAAACACCAAACCATCTTGTCCCACTGCATTATTGTTGTAATTGTAATTACCAACATCAGCATGCATGGCAAAATTAAAATACCAGTTTTTATAATTCATTTTTGAAGCAAATCCCATCGTCAAAGGAGGTGTACCGGTATGTTTGCTGATATACATGCCACCGTTACCATAAGCGCCTTCAATAGGCATTCCTTTCGAATCGTACAATTGATGATATACATAGTAAGCACCCAGAGGATGTCCTACAGACATCAATTCAATAGTATTTCCAGTACCTCCACTGATACCTACCATAGGAATTCCAGGGTAGTTAACAGTTCCAGCTCTGGTTAAACTGATAATGTTATTATAATTATAACTGCCATTGAAACTCACATCCCAAGTAAAATCACGACTGACAATAGGAGTTGCATTTATGGAAACTTCAATCCCTTTATTTTCTAGACTACCTATATTAGAGGATAAAAAATTTGCAAAGTTAGTACCGGCTGCAACTGGAATTGAATTCAACAAATTAGTAGTAACCCGTCTATAGACATCAACACTTCCTGAAAAACGTTGATTGAGAAAACCGAAATCAAGACCTGCATTATAGGTTGTACAAGTTTCCCATTTTAATGTTGTATTGTAACCATTCGGGCGAATTAAT
>JAJZHJ010000253.1 GCA_021804525.1 Bacteroidota bacterium
ATGAAATTGTTTGAGCGAGATTACATATTTCCCATCTTGGTCAGCGTCCGGTATGGCCAAATCCACCATCACCGCGTTCGGTTTCCGAAAGAATATCCACTTCAACCCATTCTGCTTGTTGATGTTCTGCAATCACCATCTGGCAAATACGTTCTCCGTCGTTGATCACAAACAATTCATGCGAGAGATTTATTAGAATCACCCGAATTTCGCCACGGTAATCAGCATCAATCGTGCCAGGCGAATTTAGCACCGTAATACCATATTTTATTGCCAAGCCGCTTCGTGGACGAATTTGAGCTTCATAACCTGCGGGTAACTCTATAAATAATCCCGTAGGAATTAATTGTCGTTCAAACGGAAGAAGGGTGATCGGTCCAGTTTCGGCTAAATTGGCACAAAGATCGACTCCGGCAGAATAGGATGTTGAATACTTTGGCAAAGGATGTTTGGATGTGTTGATAATTCGAATCTTCATAGTCAACTAATAAAATGAGATTTTGCGGAAAATTGATTTAGGGATTTTCGTTGGTAACTTTAATACGAAGCAATTGTGTGCTTAAAGGACAAAACAGCTTTTGTCCACGAAGATACTCATTTTTCCAATCTCATGCACATAGACTTCAAAGGTGGACACAACAAAAGTTTGCAACAAATGCCGAATCAACCTCAAAGAATGATTAATTAATCACGTACATGCTTTTGATAATGACTTTTGCAGCAAAAATTGTACATTTGCAAATGATTTTATGAGCGAACATCATTCATTATCATACACAAACACAACCAGGTTGCATAGCGTTGCATCGTGAATAAACGACAAAAAACCCAACGACCTCAACAGAAATTTTTGCAATGAACATTTCATACAACTGGATCAAAGAGTATATTAATACTGATTTGACCCCTGAAGACTTAGGGAAGGCTTTGACTTCTATTGGCTTAGAAACGGGGAGTATTGAACAAATTCAGCCCATCAAAGGTGGGTTGGAAGGGTTGGTGATCGGCAAAGTGCTTACGTGCATTAATCATCCTAACTCAGACCATTTACACGTCACTACCGTTGATGTTGGTGGCGACGAACCTCTTAAAATTGTATGTGGTGCTGCAAATGTTGCGGCAGGTCAAAAAGTTGTTGTGGCAACCATAGGCACCACGCTTTACATGGACGACAAGCCCATCACAATAAAACGTTCGAAAATACGTGGGGAAGAGTCTTTTGGAATGATTTGTGCCGAAGATGAAATTGGAATTGGCACAAGCCACGATGGAATCATTGTACTTCCAGAAGATGTCACCGAAGGCATGTTGGTGAAAGATTACTATCCTATAAAAAATGACTATATCTTAGAGGTAGACCTTACACCTAACCGTATTGATGCTGCTTCGCATTATGGCGTTGCCCGCGATTTATATGCTTACCTCACACTACATCAACCACCTGTAAAGCTTTTTAAACCTTCGGTCGATGCTTTTGCAGTAGATAATCATGCGCTTCCAGTTGGCGTGACAGTAGAAAACGAAGAAGCATGTCCTCGTTATTCTGGAATAACACTTACCGACATTACCATTGCACCATCGCCCGATTGGTTGCAAACCCGTTTAAAAAACATCGGCATTCGTCCTATCAATAACGTGGTTGATATTACTAATTTCTTATTGCACGAAACAGGACAACCGCTTCATGCTTTTGATGCTGATAAAATAATTGGTCAACATATATATGTCAAAACATTGCCCGAAGAAACCAGTTTTACAACACTAGACGGCATTGATCGCAAATTGGGGAAAGACGATTTAATGATTTGCGATGTCAACGGTGGTATGTGTATTGGTGGGGTTTTCGGAGGAATCGAAAGCGGCGTAACCGACAAGACAACCAACGTATTCATTGAAAGTGCCTATTTCAATCCGGTGTACATTCGAAAAACAGCGCGTCGACATGGGTTGAACACCGACGCATCGTTCCGTTTCGAGCGTGGTTGTGACCCCAACAACACCATCTATGTGTTGAAAAGAGCTGCCATGTTGATCAAAGAAATTGCCGGTGGAGCTATCTCAAGCGAAATTGTCGATTGTTATCCGCATCCTATTGTCCCTTTTAATGTGTTTGTACGTTTTGAAAAAATCAATGCGTTGATTGGGAAAAATATTGAAAAGGATACGTTAATCAAGATTCTGAAAGCGTTGGATATTGACGTGATCAAAGAACACAACGACGGGTTGGAGTTACAGATTCCTACTTATCGTGTCGATGTACAACGTGACGTAGATGTGATTGAAGAGATTTTGCGCATCTATGGCTATAATAACATCGTGCCGGGCGAAACCGTGCATTCGTCCATCAGTTATTTTCCACAACCGGACAACCATCAACTACAAAACCTTATTGCCGAACAACTGACAGCGAATGGATTTCATGAAATTATGAACAACTCGCTCACCAAATCAGGTTACTATGATGCGTTACACACGTTTCCTTCTTCTAAGTTGGTGATGATGATGAATCCATTAAGCTCCGATCTTAACTGCATGCGTCAAACTTTGGTATTTGGAGGATTGGAAAGCATTGCTTACAACATCAATCGAAAGAGTGCCGACCTGAAATTTTACGAATTCGGGAATTGTTATTTCTACGATGCACATGCAAACCAAGCTCAGAATTTGTTGAACGCATATTCGGAAGAAATGCATTTAGGGCTTTGGATCACAGGTAACAAAACCTATCAAAGTTGGGTGCGAAATGAAGAAAAAAGTACTCTCTTTGAACTGAAAGCATACGTAGAAAATAGTTTCCGACGTTTAGGTATTTCGCTTCGTCCCTTACAGCAAAAGACGATGACCGAATCTGATTGGTTGGCCGAAGGATGGATTTACACCACAAAAGACGAGATGCCGTTAGCCATCATCGGTAATGTTTCTGCATCTATCCGTAAGATGTTTGATATAAGCGTGGAAGTCTTTATTGCCGATATTTATTGGGATAACGTGATGCGCGAAGCAGCAAAAACATCCGTCACTTTTGGCGATATATCGAAATTCCCCGAAGTGAAACGCGACCTGGCATTGTTGCTTGACAAATCGGTGCAATTTGCCGAAGTTGAAAAGATCGCTTACGAAACCGAGAAAAGGCTGCTCCGGAAAGTGCAGTTATTTGATGTGTACGAGGGGAAGAATCTTCCCGAAGGGAAAAAGTCGTATGCCATCAGCTTTACCCTGCAAGATGTCACCAAGACGTTGACAGACAAGCAAATTGACGACATTATGCAACGCCTGATAAATCAGTATCAGGAAAAGCTTGGAGCAAAGTTGAGGTAATCGTACTTTTTGAAAGAGTTGCAAACAATACCCCGAAAAAGAACGATAAACGAGATAAATCGTTGATAGATGAATGAAATTACGTTGTATGAATAAGTTTAACCTTGTGGTTTATGATAGAATTCATGAAGCCGCCTGAAATAACTTATTGATAAAGTTTGGGTTGTGCTGTATAAAAAGACAGAGATTGACCTAATTGATAATTTCTTCATACTAGTAAATCAGAAAGCAAAAACAATCATAATATGACAGAAACAAACGAACAATCAACAAAAAGCCTCAATTTTATTGAGGTGCTCGTGGAAGAAGATATTCGTGAAGGCAGAAACAACGGACGTATTCAAACCCGTTTTCCGCCAGAACCTAACGGATACCTTCATATCGGCCATGCAAAAGCCATTTGTATGGATTTTGGTATTGCACGCAACTATGGCGGTATTTGCAACCTGCGCTTCGACGACACCAATCCAGTAAAAGAAGAC
>JAJZHJ010000254.1 GCA_021804525.1 Bacteroidota bacterium
AGGTGGACGAAAGCAGTTCGGCCACACGTTTTGCCATGTTCATGGTTTGCACTTCGAGCGACTCGCGTATACCGCCTTGCCGCGCATCAATGGTGGGACGAATGCCTACTTTGGGATGATTTGAAAGAGGTTTCATTTATTATTTTTTGAATGTTATTTTGAATCCAAGCACTTCCCAATCTGGGAGTGTTGCCGGTTTGTCGATTACCAATGCATCGTCTTCCTGATGCCATTTCAACTGCTCTTTGCTGCCTAACAAGGTGATGGAAGCAATGGCTTTCTTTTCGTAAGGGTTGTTTTTACGCAATGACAGCATGCGAATGTCATCGGTTGGCTTACCAAGGCAGAAAGCATAAAGGGTTTTCCCTTTGGTGGTAAAACGAATGTTTTGAGCGCTGTATTTCAATTTACCTTCATTGAACATACTGGTTTTGACTACTGTTTCATCGGCAGGATTTTCACCATAGATTTTCCAAGGACGGGAAGCATAAATGCCTTCGCCGTTGGCAGCAATCCATTGTTCAATGCCACTCAGAATATGAAGCATATCCGGTTCTAAATATCCTTCAGGCGTTTGTACTACATTGAGCAGCAGGTTACCGTTTTTGCTGACAATGTCCACAAGCATCTGAACAATTTCCGTGGCGCTTTTGTATTTTTGTCCCGTACGATAGAACCAATCGCCGATGGAAGTATCTGTTTGCCATGGATATTTACTGAGTGTATCCATCACTCCTCGTTCCACATCTTGTACAAATCTTCCTTGCGAAGGTTCTTTGCAAGTATAGACTGCTTCCAATTGTCCCTTATGTTGAGCCATGTTATCATTATAAAAATGAGCAATAAGGCTGCGCCCAATATTTCCAAAAGGCAATGCGCTGTCTGAATAGAGCAAATCGGGATTATACTTGTCGATCAATTCCCGTATGGAATAGTACCATTCATGTTGCCATTCCGGATTATTCGTCAGCCAGCCGTTATCTCCCGGAGCTGCTTTGCGATGGTACAAATCAAAGTATTTAGGATCATTTCCATCATAAGGTATGCCTTTCATTGGCCCGATAGAATCTGCGCTATGAGCAGCTTGAAACCAGGTATAACTTGCGCCGAGATGTTCCGAAACGCCAAAATGCAATCCTTGTTTCTTGGCCTCTTTTTGCCACGTTCCTACCACATCTTTATGAGGCCCGTAGTTGACGGCATTCCACTTGTGCAGTTTTGAGTTCCACAGAAAGAAATCGTCATGGTGAACGCCCATACTGACAAAATACTTAGCGCCTACTTTTTTGTAAAGGGCCATCAGTTTGGCAGGATTCCAATCCTGCGCTTTCCATAAAGGGATAATATCCTTGTAACCATACTTTGAAGGATGGCCATATCTTTTTAAATGATCCTTATAATCAGATGTTTCCCATGGATGTCCTTGTTGAATGTACATGTTTCGGGCATACCAGTCTCCTTGTCTTGGAACCGATTGCGGCCCCCAGTGTGCCCAGATGCCGAACTTGGCATCACGAAACCATTTTGGGTATTTGTATTGCTTGAGGGACTGGTCGGTGGGCTTAAATTTTCCTTTGGGATAAGGAATGGTGTCGAAATGTGCCGGATAATGATCCAATTGTGCAAAAACACCGAATGAACAAAACATCAACAGTGTGTATGCGATGATGAACTGTTTTAGTGGAAAATGTTTCATGATAATTATTGTATTAAAATGAGTATGATTTTCTCTTGACTTTATTTATTCACGGCGTGACTCTAAATCACACCGTGAATTAGTGGTATTTTTTTAGTTTAGGGCAGAAAAGCTGTAGGTTTTCCCTGCTTTGGTTGGCAAGTCATAGAGATAGCTTTTCTTCAGGATGACGCCTTGCAATTTTGCTTCGGGTGAAATGATCGGAGCTTTGACTTTAGGCAATTGAAAGAAAGGATTGGAATTGATTCCCTTTGCTTCTTTCAGACTAGCGCCACCAACTTCTTTCAACGGATTGTGAACGCGCAGGCGACAGTTACCCCCAAGATTCGATTGGATGACTAATTTGGTTATTTTGCCATTTTGCCATGCAATCTCTTTCACTTCAAATCCTCCACGAGCGCAAAGTCCCTTGACGTCTCCGTTTTTCCAGGCATCGGGTAAAGCAGGCAAAATATGAATGGCTCCATCCTGACTTTGCAACAGCATTTCAGCAATTCCATTTGTGCAACCGAAGTTTCCATCAATTTGAAAAGGAGGGTGAGCATCAAATAAGTTAGGATATGTGCCTCCGCCGTCCTGTCCTCCTAATGGAGTTAATTGATCCCTGATTAATTTATAAGCATGATTCCCATCGAGGAAGCGTGCCCAAAGATTGACTTTCCATCCCATTGACCAACCGGTGGATACATCGCCTCGCTCTATTAATGAAGTTCTGGCTGCCTCAAAAAGTTGAGGTGTATGGTAAGGCGAAATCTGATTGGATGGAAATGCTCCATACAAATGAGAAACATGGCGATGGTGATCGGTCGGATTATCCCAATCGTGCATCCATTCTTGTAATTGACCATATTTCCCGATGTGCATGGGCGGTAATCGTTTTCGCATTGCGATGAGGGTGTCGGCAAAGGCATGATCTTTGTTTAAAATATGGGATGCAGCAATCATTTCGCTAAACAGATCGAATACAATTTGATTGTCCATCGTGGTGCCAGCGGTTATGGCAGCTTTCTTTCCTCCGTCGTACGTATATTCATGTTCGGGAGAATCGGAAGGTGCTACCACTAACCAATCACTATTTGGGTAAGGTTGTAATACATCGGCAAAATATTGGCAAGCGCCTTTCAGCACAGGATAATAGTCTTGCAGGAACGTTTTATTGCCGCTATAGTCATAATGTTTCCAAATGTTTTGTGACAACCAAGCACCTCCTGTTGGCCAAAGACCCCAATCGAACGCACCATCCACAGGATCGGTAATACGCCAAATATCGGTGTTGTGATGCGTCATCCATCCTCTCGCTCCGTATGTTTCGCGAGCGCTTTGTTGTCCGGTTACCGAGAGATCTTTCAACATGCTGAAAAGGGGTTGTTGCATTTCACTCATGTTGGCGATCTCCGCAGGCCAATAGTTCATTTCGGTGTTAATATTGATGGTGTATTTACTATCCCATGGCGGCATCATTTCGTTGTTCCAGATTCCTTGCAACGTAGCGGGTTGCCCACCGGGTTGAGAACTTGAAATTAGCAAGTAACGTCCAAATTGAAAATAGAGCGATACCAATTGTGGATCGTTGTCATGCGCGAATTGCTCCAACCGCACATTGGTAGGGTTTTTAATCGAGTCGGTTACGCCAAGATTCAATGCTACACGGTTGAAAAAGTGGTGATAGGCTTCTATTTGAGCTTTTAATGCTTCGTCATACGGTTTTGTCAACGCTTCCTGCAGGTAATGATTGGCTTTTTTCTCAGCATCAATGGTTAAGTCGTGGTAATTCTTGAAATTGGTGGCAATGGAAATATAAAGCGTCACAGTGTCTGCATTGCTGATAAATAGTTGTGTCGAATCAGAATGAATGGTTCCGCCTTTTGCTACTGCTTTTGTCAGGGAAACAAATTTCACCTGTCCCTTTTTACCTTCATGATCGCCGGTAATTCCATTCAATATAAGTTCGTCTTTATTGGTTGACAGTTCGTGCTTTTGCGGACTTTTCATCGATAGGTTGCACGTAATGCTGTGTGGTTTGTCTGCCGTCAATCGAACAATGATTACCTGATCGGGAAAAGAGGAAAACATGGTGCGGTGATAGGTAACGCCATTA
>JAJZHJ010000255.1 GCA_021804525.1 Bacteroidota bacterium
CTGTTTTGGTGGCTATCATAATCGGTGAAAGTTGGTTGCATGTCAATATTCTTCATATATCCGAAATGATAAAGGCTGTGTCTTCCTTCGTTTTGAAGTTATTGATGTTTCCTTCGTAAGGATCATAGCATACTTGCAGAGAACTACAAAGCAAAAAATCGAGTTTGTTGTCCTTATGAAAAAAGTGCGTTATAAATGAATTTGTCAAGCTCATCGCCATTGCAATCAATATGATAACCATATTCAACAGACAAAATAAACAAAAACACCCGCCTGCATTTAAACTTTTTCTTGCTACCTATGTCTAATGCTTGAAGTTTACGTATTGATATATGATTTATAGTAACAATTTCAGTGGGTGGGTACTTGCATGATGTCATTACTTAAACAAGGAATGAGAAAAAAATGAGAGTTTATCAGTGTAATTAAAAAGCTAAATACTAACATTTTGATGTTGAAAAACTACAAATGAATGAAGACTAACAACACAGAACAACGAATTTTAGAGGCTGCAGAAGCCGTTTTTCTTGAAAAAGGGTTTAGTTCAACAAAAACGACAGAAATTGCACTTCGCGCAAATGTGAATCATGCCTTGATTCACTATTACTTCCGAACAAAGGAAAATCTTTTTGAGACAATTTTTGTGTCGCGTTTGAAATCGATTTTATCTTCTTTTGACGCTATTCTTTCGCTGGAAATCCCCTATGCAGATCGCATCGAAAAGATGATCGGCAGTTATTTCGATCTCTTTTTGGATAATCCACAAATGCCATTTTTCATGTTGAATGAATTTTTTGTCAACAAAGAACGGTTGGATTTTCTGAAGCATAAGATTGTAAATTTAACCGCTCCGTTGCGTGCTCATTTTAACGAAGTCACGCAAGCAGCCATTGACGCGGGTGAAATTCGTGCTTTGAATCCTCAGGATTTGCTTATTCATCTATTTTCGCTTAATTCTTCGATGTTTATCAACAAATCGTTGAATAAATCATTATTTGATTGGAACAATGAAGAGTATGCAACTTACATCGGGCAACGCAAAGAGGCAATTGTAGATTTTGTTTTGCATAGTATCAAATCTGTCTGATATTCTTTGTTATCAATTTAGCAACTGCATGTTAGCTTAGTTCTGCTTCACTTTCGCACGATTCTTTTGCGAAAGGCGGTTTGTTGTTGTACATGCTAACGAAAAATAAACTATTTTTGCATGATCAAATGGTCCTATAGTTTAATGGATAGAATGGCAGATTCCGGTTCTGTTGGTCTGGGTTCGATTCCCGGTGGGACTACTTTTTATGCTTCAACAAAACAAATTTATTTCCGAAAAAGTAAGAGCTAATTTCTTCATGCTTTCTTTTCGGAAATGTATTATTTCTTTTCCTTTATTCTCTTTTTAATTTTACTCGTATGAGACAGTCTGTCAATTTATTAAGACTTCGCTATTTCTTTATTCTGTTTCTCATGGTGGGGTTGGTGGCTTGCAACTCTTCTCAAAAAGAGAAGAAGATGCCTCCGGAGCAATTCAATTCAATGGTTGTGCATTATGGCGATGCTACAGTATACACAAGTTATGCCACACAGCTCGAAAGTGAAAATGTGGTTACCATTTACTCGCGTGCCACAGGTTATATTTCCCGTTTATTTGTAGCTGAAGGTGATCATGTGCGCAAAGGACAGCCTATCTTAAAAATTCAGGATAACGATTACCGGCAAGCCTTACGTAGTGCAAAAGCGGCTTACGACAATGCTTCGTTGGAAGTGAAAAAGGTGACACCCCTAGTTCAACAAGGAATTATCAGTCCTTATCAACTTGAAACTGACAAAAGTAATTTAGATGCTGCAAAAGCGACTTATGAGAATGCCAGAATCAATTTAGGGTACACTTCAATTACAAGTCCGGTGACGGGAGTGGTAGGGCAAATTACATTGCGTGAAGGAAGTTTGGTGACAGCCGGCGCAGCAACACCCATAACCACTGTTTCGGCAAGTGGTAACATGTTTGCTTATTTTTCATTCGATGAAAAGAAGTTGTTACTTTTAGCGGATTCGTTGAGAGGAACTTTGCAACAAAAGGTAATGAAATTGCCGCCTGCAGAATTGATTTTGGCAGATGGAACGGTCTATCCTCAGAAAGGAAAGATTGCTTTAGGAAGCGGATTGGTTGACCCAACTACAGGGACGTTGTTGCTGAAAGCTATCTTTCCTAATCCTCAAGAACTATTACGAACCGGCAGCACCGGAACAGTTCGTTTACCAACTTATTATCCCCATGCTTTGTTAGTGCCGCAAAAAGCTACTTTTGACATTCAGAATAAAAAGATGGTATATACAGTCGATAAGCAAAATATTGTGCATGCCACAAACATAACGGTGGAAGCGGTTGCTGATTATAATTATGTGGTGAAGGATGGATTGCAAGATGGTTCTATCGTTGTTCTTGACGGGATCAATCAGTTGAAAGACGGAATGAAGATTGTTCCGCTGTTGCATTAAACGATTTATATTTAATTTTCACGGTTACATGATACAAACATTTTTACGCCGACCTGTATTGGCAACGGTGATTTCCATTCTCATTTGTATTGTAGGCATTTTGGGATATATTTCGTTGCCTGTGGAGCAGTTTCCAAGCATTGCGCC
This sequence comes from Bacteroidota bacterium, assembly GCA_021804525.1. Taxonomy (GTDB): domain Bacteria; phylum Bacteroidota; class Bacteroidia; order Bacteroidales; family Paludibacteraceae; genus Microbacter. The sequence continues at coordinate 2,641 of JAJZHJ010000255.1, forward strand.
GCCAATGGTGACGGTATCGGCTACTTATCCGGGAGCAAATGCTCAAACCGTTTTACGAAGTGTCATTGCTCCATTGGAAGAGCAAATCAATGGGGTGGAAGGGATGACGTACATGGTTTCGTCGGCACAAAACGACGGAAGTGCTTCCATAAATATTTATTTTGATATCAAGACAGATCCGAACATGGCACAGGTCGATGTGCAAAATCGGGTTTCAGCTGCGTTGAGTCAATTGCCTACGGCAGTGGCACAATATGGCGTTACGACGCGTAAGATGTTGGATAATATGCTGGTAATTGCGGCTATTTATAGTGATAACCCCAAGTTTGATGAAACTTTCTTGCAAAATTATGCCCGAATTAATGTAGCTCCTATTTTAGAGCGTGTGGATGGAGTAGGGCAGGTCAATATATTCGGATCGCGTACCTATTCGATGCGTATTTGGCTTGACCCTGTCAAAATGGCTTCGTTCAATTTGGAGCCGAAAGATGTGATTAGCGCTATTCAAGAACAGAACGTCGAAGCTGCTCCAGGTCAATTGGGATTGAATGGGAATCAACCGTTTCAATACACGTTGACGTACAAAGGTAAGTTCAATAAAGTACCTGATTACGAAAATATTGTTATTAAAGCATTGCCTGACGGACAAATCCTGAAATTGAATGATGTTGCTAAAATTGAGCTGGGTGCTTTTGATTATTCGGTTAGTACGTTGGCCAACGGAAAACCGGGAGTAGGTATGGCTGCATTTCAAATGGCAGGTTCCAATGCGCGCGACGTGGTCGATCGTTTGAAAGCGGCTTTACAAGAAGCCTCCAAATCATTTCCTCCGGGTGTGAAATATGCTATTCCAAATGACGCTAATAAGTTTCTTGTAGCATCAATCAATAGAGTAAAGGTAACGTTGGTTGAAGCAATGTTATTAGTCTTTTTTGTCGTGTTCTTGTTTTTACAAGATTGGCGAACTACATTGATTCCCGCTATTTCGTCCATTGTGGCTATTGTGGGCGCTTTTTTCTTTCTGAATGCTTTTGGCTTTTCGCTTAACTTACTTACCATGTTTGCTCTGGTGCTGGCCATCGGCATTGTGGTCGATGATGCTATTGTGGTAGTTGAGGCTGTTCATGCTAAAATGGATCAGGATAAATCG
>JAJZHJ010000256.1 GCA_021804525.1 Bacteroidota bacterium
GGGCTTCTTTAGGTTCTCTTCCAGCTGCTCGTTCTTTGGCTGCATATTCTCTCCATTTTTCTAATGCTTCTGCATATTCTTTTCTGACCTGAGGTCGTTCTGCGTCCCATATTTTTTCTCGATCGATACATGGTTGCAAATCAGGTGTGTGTAAATATTCAATTGGAGTCCAGGCTTCGGCCTCTGATCCTCCAAAAGCTGCATTGATAATTCCTACAGGGACTTTCAGTTTTTTCTGCAGAGCCAACCCAAAGTAATAGGCCGCCGCTGAAAAATCTTTTACCGAGGTTGGCGTACATTTTTGCCAAGTTGCCAACGGCCCGCTTTGATGCTTAAACGCTACAGTCCTGCTGACATTAAATAGCCGTAACATAGGGTAGTTTGCTGAAGCAATTACTGAATCTCCTTTATTTGTACTTTCCAATATCAATTGCATATTCGATTGTCCTGCGCAAAGCCAGACTTCTCCAATTAAGATATCATGTAAAACAATGGTGTTTGATCCTGATATTTCCATCTTGCTTGGTTTACTGCTTGCCTGCATTGGATCAAGCCATATTTCCCAATGACCTGTTGTATCGGCTATTGTACTTTTATGTTGTCCTTCAAACAGAACTGTTATTTTCTCTCCCGGCATAGAGGTTCCCCAAATTGGATCTTTTTGCTTTTGTTGCAATACCATTCTGCTATTCAAAACATCGGGTAATATGATTTTTGCGAAGATTATTCCATTGCTCATCAATAGAATGAGTAAACTAATTAGTGTTTTGCGTTTCATGTTTTTTATTTTGTATGTATGATAGATTGCCCTTTAGCTACGTTTAATTTTAATCCAGAGAGATCAATGTTCTTAACATGATTCAGAATAAATCCTGTTTGTGCTGTAATCTGGCAGTTTTTAAAATCAACATTCGTAATTGGGCTTCCTGCCAATCCACGTATGTCGCCTACTGATTGTACAGTTCCTGACACATTGATTATCTTTATATTTCGTACAAGCGGAAGCGGATTGGAGGCTGGTCGTGGATTTACCATTCGCCATGCCATATTGAATTCGAATGCTTTACGTGTGTTTCTTAAGATAATGTTTCGGTAAGTAATGTTTTCTACAACACCTCCCCGGCTGGGTTGTGATTTAAAACGGATTGGCGCCCAGTTGTCGTCTTCTGCAATACAATTACGAATTTCTACATTTTTGATTCCTCCTGACATTTCACTGCCCATGGCCACTCCTCCATGTCCATAACGAAACGTACATTTTTCAATGAGAATATCTTCCGCAGATCTTCCGATGCGTCTTCCTTCTTCGTCCTTGCCTGATTTGATTGAGATGCAATCATCGTTCACATCGATATTGCAACCGCTTACATGTACGCCTTTACTTGAATCAATATCAATGCCATCGGACATGGGAATGTTATGTTCTGCGCGAATCGTCAGATTATGGACGGAAACATTGTGTGAGTAAAGGACAAACAGGCACCAACAAGCTTCATTATGCATACGTAATCCTGAAATAATGACATTTTTGCAATCCTGAATAGCTATGAGGCGTGGCCTTCCATAACGTTCCCTATCGCTTAACTTGCTGTAGTCAGCTTGCTTTGAGGCGATGATCCCATTCTGAACCCATGCTTCTCCTGATCCGTCAATTGTCCCTTCTCCTGTCAAGTGGAATCCTGTCATATGAAATGCATTGATAAAAGCAGAAGTCCATTGGCATTCTGTCCCTTCCCAACGGGTTGCAACTAAAGGATAATCTGCCAGATTCGTAGTTCCTTTAAGTGTCCCGTCTTTTTCGATCATCAGATTGACGCCTTGTTTTAGAAAAATAGCTCCACTTAGAAAAATTCCGGACGGGACGATTACCGTTCCTCCACCTTCTGCTGCGCACCAATCAATTGTATTTTGAATTGTTTTTGTATTGAGTATTTTTCCATCTCCTATTGCGCCATAATTTGTGATCAGGAAAGATGGATCTTCCTCCCGTAAAAAGTTTCTCAGCGGACACTCTTTCAGATTTTGGATACCTTTGACAACCATTCCGGCATTTAATGTTGCACCTGCCGGAGAAGTGTGTGTGTGATCCTGAGGGAAAAATTGTTTTACGATCTTAGCTCCCATTTGATCATATTTATCGGCTATTAACGTGTTAAGATCGATAAAATAGGCACCTTCCGTATGTGAGACTTCTTTTGCCCATCCACCATAATTGGTTTTATTACGGATTACTTTGCTATTTTCCCATTCATTTCGTGGTATTGGCGAACATACAATGGGAATGGCGCCTTTGGCTTTTGCTTCGTCAATGTACTTTCGCATATACCATCCATAGGTATGTACCCTTTCTTTACTTCCATCCGGGCGGGTGATTTCTTGCTCTTCATTCCCAATTCCTTTTAATGAGGCACGATATTTATCTCCGTCAATTTCCCCCCCGTCATTATGACCAAATTGCATTAAAACATAATCGCCAGGTTGTAATTTATTTACCACTTTTTGCCATAATCCTTCATATCGGAATGACCGGCTGCTACGTCCTCCTCGTGCATCGTTTTCTACTATGATTTTTGTCGTGTCGAAGAATGTCGCTATCGGAACTCCCCAACCTTCTATCAGCCCGCCATCTTTTGCAATAGTTGAGTCGCCAATAATATAAACTGTGGGTTTATGTTTTGCCGCGAAAGCTGTGATCAGTAAAAACGCAAATCCTATTGTCATTAACGAAATCAATTTAATTTTCATCTTATGGGTGTTTTATATATGTTTTTGCTATGTAAAGTTGTTTTATTCCTGAATTTAAGAAGATAGTCTTGCTATTTCTTATTGTTTCAGTCATCTCCTTTAGGGTTTGGTGTAAAAACGGCTGAAATACAAGAAATTTCTGAACATCAAATGGATTTAGCTATCACAATGCAGGGATCGTTTTGTTTTGCTGCACATTCAATTTGACAGAAGCTCCTGTTAATCCCTCAGCAGTGGCAGTTAATACAATTTTACCTGCTTTCCGGTCGGAGCGAATGATGACTAAACAGCATCCGTTTCTTAATTCCCGATGGTTTGATTGAAACACTTCGCGACTGTCTAAATCGCCGTTATCTACACCTGCAATGATCCCTTCTCCTTCAATGCTAAATCGAATTAGTTGTCCGTTAATGGGGACGCGGTTGCCATTTGCATCTACAGCCTTCACTTTGATGAATGCTACATCTTCTCCATTAGCGTTCAAAGTTTTTCTATCGACAATGAGTTGTAATTTCACGGCGACTCCGGTTGTTTTCAATTCATGTGTAGCCACTAATTTTCCATTACGCAACGCGATTGCTTTCAAAACGCCAGGTGTATTGGGTACCTTCCATATAATAATTCGATTGGGATAATCGGTTAATTTTTTTATTCCTAATGTTTTTCCGTTTAACGATAGTTCTACTTTTGGTGCATTGGTGAATGTATAGACACGAAGGCTGTCATTTTGAGGTGCCCAGTCCCAGTCTGAATTCAGCGCCAGCCAATCGAAGTTGTCATACTTTCTTTTGTCGCCGTCGAAAGCCGGATTGGCAACGGCAATTCTCACCATAGAGCTATCGGTATACAAACTTTGTATGTAATAAGAGAAAGGTTTTCTGAATCCGGTAGTTTCTATCAGATTCTTACGGTTTCCTTTGCTTGGCCATGCTCCTGCTTCGCCCAAATAATCGAATCCTGCCCAGATAAATTGTCCACCAACGTAATTATAATATTGATTCGTAACATAGTTACGAGTTCCGAACCAT
>JAJZHJ010000257.1 GCA_021804525.1 Bacteroidota bacterium
GCAACCCTTTACAAGCGTTATACAACTCAAGAAATGATCAAAACCAGAGTTGGCGTATTTTAGGTAATAGCTATTTAGAAATTAAACCTTTACCAGGATTGTCTCTGAAAAGTAATTTAGGCATAGAACACATTCAATATTTTAACGATAATTTATATCGCAAAATGGTAAGTTCCGATGTAAATAGCGTAAGCAATAGTTATGGACAAGGAGATACATGGACATGGACGAATACTGCTACTTATAACCTAAAAAAAGACAAGAATGAATTAAACTTATTAGCAGGTTCAGAAGCTATTGATTATCAATTTGCAGGTTTTAATGCAAGTCGTCTTAATTATGCATTTGAAGATCCTAATTATATGGTTTTAGATGCAGGTAGTGGAACTCAAACAAACGGAGGAAATAAATCTGCATGGGCATTGTTCTCTTTATTTGGCAAAGCCGATTACAATTATAACAACACCTATTTATTGTCAGCAACTATCCGTCGTGATGCCAGTTCCGTTCTTGGAAAAACAAATAACTCAGGTGTATTCCCAGCTTTTTCTGGAGCTTGGAGAATATCCGAAGAACCGTTCTTTCCTAAAACAAATGCAATTAATTATCTAAAATTCAGGGCAGGATGGGGTGAAACGGGTAACTCCTCTATAGGTAGTTATGCAACTTATAGCAATTATGCTTATAACATTGGTGATGGAGCTTATCCTTTAAATGGGACAACCAGTTCTACTACCGGAATTATAATATCGAGCTCAGGTAACGCAAATCTTAAATGGGAAACTACAACTCAATTGAATTTAGGTTTTGATGCAGCACTCTTCAACAGTGCATTGAACGTAAGTTTTGACTACTATAATAAAAAAACGACAAACATGCTAACCATTCCTCCAACACTTGCCGTTTTAGGAGAAAACGCAGCAACATGGATGAATACCGGTACTATGAGCAATAAAGGATTTGAATTGGTAATGGATTACAATAGCATTAAGTATGGAGATTTTTCATGGGGTGCATCATTCAACATGTCTCAATACAAAAACAAATTATTATCGCTCAATTCTTCTGTAACAGAAACAGGAGGCGATCAACGAAACATTGTAGGTCAGCCAATCGGTGTATTTTACGGCTATGTTGCAGACGGGATTTTCACAACGCAAGATCAAGTCCTAAATCATGCGACACAACCTGGTGCAGGCGTTGGAAGAATCATTTATCGAGATCTTAATCATGATGGCGTTATAGATGCTAATGATCAATGTGTAATAGGTAATCCAAATCCAAACTTTTTATTAGGATTAAACATTAGATTGATGTACAAACAATTCACACTAAGTTTTTTCATGAATAGCGCATTAGGGTTTGACATCTATAATACAACGAAAAGACAATTGGATTTCATGACTTATGACAACATCTATGACAATAGAGGAACAGCTATTTTAAATGCTTGGACTCCATCAAACCCAACTTCCAACATTCCCGCATTGTCATTGTTAGACAATAACAACGAAATGCGTACGTCAACTTTCTTTATTGAAGATGGCTCTTATGTTCAAATGAAAGATTTGAGATTAAATTACCAAATTAAACCCAATGTAGTGTTACAAAAGATTGGTATCAAATCGTTTAATGTGTATGGTCAAGTAGATAATGTGTTTATTATCTCCAAATATTCCGGATTAAGCCCCATTCTGCCTGCATCTGGAATTGACAATGGAACATACCCAATTCCTCGCACCTATACCATGGGTATCAGTGCCAAGTTTTAATTATTGAATTATTCAATGAAAACATACACAATTGTAAATTAAAATACGATGAATACAAAATTCAAATTTATCTATCTAATAGTTATTGGATTGATGTCATTAACATCATGTTCTAATATGTTGGATAAAGAACCATATGGTCAGTTTACAGTCAATCAAATGGATACAACCAACGTTGAATCACTGATGGCTGCTGCTTATGCCGGACTTCAATGTCATTTTTTTGGAAATAATGAAGCTTTTGATGGACCTGCTTCTAACTGGGTTTTTGATGTTCGGTCAGATGACGCATACAAAGGCGGTGGGTCTCTAACTATGGAAGCCTATCTCACACAATTAGAACTTGGTAATGTCACAAGTGATAATCCAGTTGCTTTGAACAAATGGAGGAATGATTACTATGGCATAGCACGTGTAAACAACACCATAAACATATTAAAAGGACTCAAACCTACTAATTTGAATGAATTAATAGGAGAATTAAGACTCATACGAGGCCATTTCTATTTTGACTTGATTCGAATTTTCTACAATATACCCTATATTGATGAAAATTCAAATTCTGCTGTAGATGCTTCAAAAGCAAGTCCTACTCAATTTACCAGAGATCAGATTTATGATAAAATTGATAGTGATTTTACTTATGCTTATAACAATTTACCGGCAACTCAAGTAGAAGTAGGACGCTTTAATAAATATGCAGCAGCAGCATATTTATGCAAATTAGATGTACAACGTGATAATTGGCCTGATGCAATTACTTGGGCTAACATCGTAATTGGTTCTAACAAGTATTCTTTGTATAATAATTATTTGGACATGTCGAAGATTGCATACAATAATCAAAATGAAGCTATCTTTACAATTCAATATTCGACAAGTAATAATAATTCACAAATTGATTGGGGTGATTTATTAAATACGACATATTCTGTAGGTAGTTTGTTTGGTAATGGTGATGATTTTTATATCGGTAGTCAAAATCTGGCAAATGCATACCGTACCGATAGTGTTGGATTGCCTTACTTAAATGGGACTGATTTCAATAGTGTTAACGACACTGTAGGTTATAAAGGAAATGTAGATCCTCGTTTAGATTTCACATTGGGTCGCATAGGTATGCCATTCAGAGGATATCCTTTTACAATGGGATGGTGTAGGGATTATGCAGATTACGGAGACCATCCAAACAAAAAAAGAATGATAGATCCTAATTCACCTGATATGGTTCAAGGATTTCCTTGGGGAGCTTCATCATTAGGCTTTAATGTTATCCGATACGCAGATGTATTGTTGTGGAAAGCTGAAGCCGAAATAGAAAGTAACACCAATTTAGATGATGCACGACAGTTAATTAATCAAGTCAGAGAAAAGGCAGCACGAAGTATCGATCCATTATACACTCCGGTCGATATTGATGTTACAAAAGCAAATTACAAAGTAGGTCTTTATCCGGCAGCTGGTTGGACTCAGTCATACGCTCGTGAAGCATTGCGAATGGAACGTCGTTTAGAATTTGCAATGGAAGGTGAACGATGGTTTGATTTGGTACGTTGGGGAGTAGCAACTACTGTTATGAACACTTATTATGCTCAAGAAAAAACCTTAAGACCTTGGCTTAGTACAGCGAGTTTGTCTTCCAACTCCATCTATTTACCAATACCAATATCCGAAGTAGATAATTCTGGGGGAATCTATTAACAATTACGACTAATATCATCAAATAATTCAAAAATGAAAACAATATATTTCTTATTCATTATTCTCATTTTGGGCTTTATGTCTTGCCAAGATGTGAAATATGCGGAATTACCCAGTATTGCGCCTGTAACGAACCTAAAAGCTACACAAAGCAGTAATAACAACAACATCATAGTAACTTGGGATGCCCCCAAAGGGTTCAGCGCCTATAACATTTTAGTAAATTATGACGGTGCAATTGACACCTTGAAAAACAACTCAATCTCTGATACTATCATCAATCCAACTGTAAATATC
>JAJZHJ010000258.1 GCA_021804525.1 Bacteroidota bacterium
CTTCATATCCACGATGGCATTGGAACCATATTGGCTATAATCTGCATTGGCATCTGTCACTACATTACCTTGCAGTGCAGGCCCATCTTTCGTGGTGCTTTTTGTGGCGATCAGTTCAAAATACTGGCCTTTCGGGTCAATTGCCTTTACACCCCATTTCAGTGACAAATCAGCAGGCAATAATGCCTTTACCTGTGGCATGCTTAAATAACGGTCGATGGTGGAAGTGTCGGCAGCTAATGCTAACCCAACACGCGGTCCGCTGCCTTGAGGATTGACATCAACAAGCAATGCAAAAAGAGGATTCTTTTTCTTGAACTCCGCCATGTTGGGTTGCTGAGGATTTGTTTTGGTATTTTTTGCTTTGATCAAAGCAGCCAACGAATCCTCTTTGCTAACGTGAACGACGGGTTTAGGTTCTACTTTCCCTTTTACCGAAGCTGTTTGTGTGGTATCGGCACTTTTTGAGGAAGCTGACAATATGTCGGCCAATGCACTGTTGACTGATGCCAACTGAGGATAAATTTCTTGAATATTGTAGGTCTCCCAGAATTCTAAGTTTGCGGTTCCTTGCAACAATCTCCGGACGCGTTCAGGATCTTTTACACCCGGCAATTCAATGAGGATACGTCCCGTGTTCACAAGTTTTTGAATGTTGGGTTGAACCACGCCAAAACGGTCGATACGCGAACGAAGCACGTTGAAGGAATTATCGATGGCACTCGAAACGTCTTTTTGCAACACCGCCATTACTTGCGCGTTGGATGCGCTTAATGGAATTTGATCCTTTTTATCGTATGTACTGAACAAAGTCGATAATTTGGCATTTGGGTCTAACTGCAAATAAGCCTGCTCAAATAACGTCAGAAAGTCTGTTTGACTCGTAGCTTGCCGCTGGGTAGCTATTGTCAAGGCTTTGTTGAAATTAGCAGGAGGATTAGGCACTGCCAATGAACGTAGAATGTCGGCTTGAGAAACTTCGAGCACCACATTCATCCCTCCTTTAAGGTCAAGGCCTAAATTAAGCTCCTTGTCCAAACACTCTTTGTAGGTATAACCAAACCACACCTTCTTAGGTGAAATGGAATCGATGTACCTGTTATAAAGCGCGCTGTCCATCTGGGTTGTGCCTGGTTTTTCAGCGTAAGCTATGGCTAACGTGTTGTAATGGTTAGTGACAAAGCTAAACGATAAATAGAAGAGGCAGACCAAAAGAAGCAGTGCGGCTAACACCTGAACAAATCCTTTGTTTTGCATGAGAAACTAGTTTAATGTAAAATATAAATGGATCAATAAATTCCTTCAGTTTTTTGAGCTTGCAAATATAGCGATTTTTTAATAATCGTGAAATGAGTACACAAAGATTTTTCAATCGAAGGAATCATCTCAACTGAACGAATACCAACCAAATATTTCCGTACCTTTGCAACATAGAGCTTCATCTGCTATCAAAGATACATCAACGTATAATAAACGATAATGATATTGACTATCAAGAAGCAAACCATAAAAGAATTATTACCATGCTTATTGAACAATTGTACGAACTTTTTTCTACCTGCTCTGAAGTGACCATCGATAGTAGGCAGTGTGCTGTAGACGCGCTCTTTTTTGCTTTGAAAGGAGACTCATTCGACGGGAACCAGTTTGCCCTGAAAGCGTTAGAAAACGGATGCAAATATGCCGTGATTGACGATCCTCAGTATGCCATTGACGACCGATTTATCGTGGTTGATGATGCTCTTGCAAAATTGCAGGAATTAGCCCACTACCATCGTCTACAACTCAACATACCCATTATTGCCATTACGGGAACCAACGGTAAAACTACCACCAAAGAATTGATAGCAACTATATTGAATCAGCAATTTATGACGCTGTTTACTCAAGGAAATTTCAACAATCACATTGGTGTGCCGTTGACGTTGCTGCGAATAAATTTATTGCATGAGTTGGCCGTGATTGAAATGGGCGCTAATCATCCAGGTGAAATTCGTGCTTTATGCGAAATCGTGGCGCCCGACTTTGGCCTGATCACCAATGTAGGGAAGGCTCATTTGGAAGGATTCGGTTCGTTCGAAGGCGTGGTACGCGCTAAAGGTGAATTGTATGATTACCTTTTTGCCACCGACGGAGGGGTGTTTGTACATGCGGATAATCCTGTTTTAATGGCGATGGTTAACGAGGAAGATGTGGTTGAGTACAGCACGTTTTCTGACAAGTCATCAGCGTTTGTACACGTTGAATCAACGGGCGATTCGCCTTTTCTTTCGGTTGTTTGGAAAAAGCCCAATGGAAATGAAATACATGAAGTTGCTACACATTTGATTGGCAACTATAACTTAGAAAATGTAGCTGCTGCAATTAGTGTCGGTGTCTTTTTCGGTATATCTCCGTCCCATATAAAAAAGGCTCTCGAAACTTACGAACCCAAAAATCATCGTTCTGAGTTCAAAGAAACTGAACATAACCATCTTTTTGTTGATACCTACAATGCCAATCCGAGTAGTATGAAAGCTGCCATTGAAAACTTTCAACAAATAGAGGCTTCACCCAAAGGGGTTATTTTGGCTGATATGCTCGAACTCGGCGATTATGCCGACCAGGAGCATCAGGCTGTGGTCGATTTGTTGAAAGAGGAGGGGTTTGATAAAGTATTCTTAGTCGGCGAGCGGTTTTCAAAAGCAACATCGCCTTTTGTGATTTTTCCTTCGATCAAAGAATTGATGACTTATTTAAAAGAAAATCCGCTGACCGGATACACATTATTGGTGAAAGGATCGCATGGTATGCATCTGGAAGAATGTCTTCCTTTGTTGTGATGAATTGACGTCAATCGACCCAACGAATGGATGCTCTCGAAAACTACATTTTACAACATCTTGATCCCGAAGAGGAATTGCTTCATGCGCTTTATCGCGAAACACATCTGACGCAAATTAACCCGCGCATGGCAACCGGGCATTTGCAAGGACGCGTGCTGGCGATGTTTTGTCGCATGATTCGTCCAAAACGAATCCTCGAGTTGGGTACATTTACCGGATATGCCACTTTGTGCATGGCTGCCACGCTGCCCTACGGCGGCGAACTTCACACCATTGAAATGGATGATGAATTGGAGTCTGTGATCCGGCGTTATTTTGACCAATCGCTCGACGGAAACAAGATACATCTGCATATTGGCAATACGTTGGAGGTGATTCCGCAATTGCAGGCTCCGTTCGATCTTGTCTTTATGGATGCCGACAAGCGGCAGTATGTGGAGGATTATGAAGCCGTGCTTCCTTTGATACCATCGGGTGGTTTTATTTTTGCAGACAATACGTTGTGGGGTGGGAAAGTGCTTGTCGAACCTCATTCCGGCGACCAACAAACGGTAGGTGTGCGTCGTTTCAACGATCATATTGCGCACGATCATCGTGTCGAAAAGGCCATCATTCCCATGCGTGATGGGCTGACTTTGCTGATGAAAAAATAATCGAACATTCTCTTCAATCAATCTTTTCCGCTATGTCGCGTAACACGTTCTTATTTATTGTCCTTTCGACGTTGTGCGTGGTGCTTACGGTGAGCGATATCGCCTTTGGGAGCGTTGCCATTCCGCTGAAATCGATTGTTGAGACGCTGTTTCACCCGAATAGTCACGGGCTTTATGCCGATATTGTGTTACAGTTCAGGCTTCCGAAAGCGATCACAGCTATCTTGACCGGAGCGTCTTTGTCAGTTGCCGGCCTGTTGATGCAAACTTTTTTCCGTAACCCGTTG
>JAJZHJ010000259.1 GCA_021804525.1 Bacteroidota bacterium
GACACCATTGCTACCATGTCGGATACAACCAAAAACAATTATTTCCAACTATCCGGCTTCACGGTTGGCACCTATACCGTACAATTCATGCCAACAGATACCACAATGGTCACCAAAACAATTTCTGCAACGGTAAAATATGGAAGTGATACCAATCTAGGCACTGTAGCGGTAAAATAAAAAGAATACTTCCAACGTTTTGAATACAAAACAAATTAGAATCCGTCATCTGCAGGAGTAGATGACGGATTTTTCGTTTAATTACAAAAGTGCATGCGATGCGTCGAATCAACGTGCCACATGTGATTCATTAGCATAGATATCGGTTCCAAGAGGCAATCTCTATTAAGCTAAATTTTAGCAAGATATTTTTCGTAGGCCTGAATCGTGCTTTCCTGACACGCTTTAGGAGCAAAATTACCCATTCGTTCGCAGAAATCGACTAATTTTAACGTTGACCAGAATTCTACTCTACCAGCAAAGGGTGCTTCATTAGTTTTCATTTGCAACGCATGTAACATATCAGGAGAGGTTTGTTTGTCATACACTATCACCGTGTTGGAATAGGTAAGCGTTTCCTGAAAGCGCATTTTTACAGCAGGCCACATAAAATAAATGATGTTATTGCGAGTCAGCTTCGGGTTTTCGCAAAACAGCACGAAATTAACGGGTTGAAACCAATTAATTTGAGATGACTTGTTATAATCAATGGAAAAATATGCCTCTAATTCTTCTGTAGAAAAGTAATCAGAGTCTGCCACAATCGTTCTTTCGCCATCTTCATCAATATCTTGAGACAAAATAGCCATTTTACTATCAGTTACATATAACGAATATTCAGCCTTAGGATGTTTCGCAAAAATAATTCCATTCCAGTATTTTCCGAATCCAAATCTATTGGCAATCAGAAATGAAGCGACATAATGAGGGTCCATACGAAATCTGTATTAAGTGAGTATTATAAGTTTTTCCGCCAATAAAGCATGGGAGGATCAGCTTCCTGAAAGCCAAGATCATTATAAAGGGATTGTGCAGACACATTATCGCGACGAACTTCTAATGTAACACGGCTACAACCCCGTTGACGCGCAACAGTGATCGCTTTTTCCATCAACATTCGACCTGCTCCTCTCTTACGAAAAGCCGGTAACACAATCAGATCATGTATGTTGATCATCGGCTTCACAGTGAAAGTAGAAAAATTCTCGAAACCAATTAACATTCCGATTGGTTGGCTGTCAGACAGAGCCAATAACACAACAGCCATCGGATGATTGTCTAAACGATTTACAACTCGAAGTTGTTGCAACTTCGTAAGAAGCGTTCCTCCACCCATGTCGTCGGCAATATAGGCATTAAGCAGATATCCAATAGCCAAAAGATGGTTATGGTCACAAAAATCACATTCTATAATATCAAATTCAACTGTTGTCATCATCCGAGAGATGTTTGTATTTTTGCACATCTAAATCGTATTTCAGTATTCTAAGTCCAATGATTCGTTCAGTAATTCCCAAAAGGCTGGCAGCTTTTGCACTATTTCCTCTGGTAGAAATCAACGTGTCAATAATCATTTGCTTTTCAACTTTCTCCATCACCATATTAAGTGATCCCTTGCTGTTGGTGCCTGAAGAAGAGGCCGACTGCAAAGTAGGTGGCAAATGATAGGAACGGATCACGTTGTCACTACTCAATACCATTGAGCGTTCAATCACGTTTTCCAGTTCACGAATATTACCCGGCCAATGATATATCATCAATAAGTCAAGGGCGCCACTGGTGATGCGTTTCACCGAAGTGCCATTGGCTTTGTTCAATTTATCGATAAAATGATCAACCAAAATAGGTATATCGGCCCTTCGTTCACGGAGAGAAGGTACATAGATCGGAAAAACATTGATACGATAATAAAAGTCTTCGCGAAATGAGTTTTGTTTGATCATCTCTTCCAAATTCCGGTTGGTGGCAGTGATAACACGAACATTGACACTGATGGTTTTGGTTCCGCCAACCCGTTCAAATTGCCTTTGTTGAAGTGCACGCAGTAGTTTCACCTGAATGGAAAGCGGAACGTCTCCTATTTCATCCAAAAAAATAGTACCGCCATTAGCCATTTCAAATCGTCCAACATGTTGGTCATTTGCTCCTGTAAACGAACCTTTCTCATGACCAAACAATTCACTTTCAATCAATGTCTCAGGTAAAGCAGAACAATTTACTTTGATGAAAGGGCCTTTGGCACGTGAACTAGCTTTATGAATGGCTTCTGCAATCAATTCCTTGCCGACCCCACTTTCGCCACGAATCATTACAGTAGTGTTAGTGGGCGCCACTTTATGAATCAGCTCATACAAATCGCGCATCAAGGAAGAGTTTCCTTCAATATTATCAGGTTTAACGGGCGAAGCGCCTTTCAAACGCCTGTTCTCCTCCCTCAACTCTTCGAGTTCTTCTATCTGTTTTTGTCGCATTGCCACGTTTCGGGCAATCAGTAACCCGACAACATTCATAAATTTCAATTCCGACGAGAAATCGATATTTCCACGATGCCGTTTATGAATACTCAACGTACCTCTTATCTGATCATTAGAGATAATTGGAATACATAAAAAAGCGGTTTTATAAGGAGTGTCTGTGACTACGCCCATCTTATTCAAGAAAATATCATTCGCGGAAATATCAGGAATGATCATGGCTTTTTTTGATCGCACCACTTTCCCGACAATACCTTCACCAATCTGATACACTCCGCGGTTTTTTTCCTCTTCTGTTAGTCCGTATGCAGCTCCAATCAAAATAGTAGAAAAATTACGATTCAGAATAGTGATCATACTATGCTGAGCAGAAAGAAATTCACACAGTTTGGCCAACACAGATTCGAGATCTTTATGAATATCATGACTATTGGTAATGATGTTACTGACATCGAACAGAAACGTCAAATCAATCTCAGCAAAGCAATCTCTTTTCATTTTTTCACAATACATAATTCTATTGTTTTTTGAAATAGACAAAACACTATGCAAAGATACGATTTATGTCATATTGTCAACATAAAAACCATTATAGATTACATAATAATGCAAAAATGGTTTTATATATAGCAAAAAGACATTTCAAAAAAACAGGAAATTATCTATGATATAATTCATCATACACAGTCAACATTTCTGATGTTGAGACTATTCGCTTATGTTGAATAGATAGGGCTTGCACCTTTTTCACAATGAATGCAATATCATCTTCTGTGGGAAATATATTTCGCTGATTAAAAAAATGAATGATTGCCGCCCTGCCTGAATGTTTACCAAAAACATTACAACCCGCTTCACGTCCCACCATTTGTCCGTCGAAAGGTTGAAAAGCGGTAGGATTAGTCAACGTCCCTTTTGCATGAATTCCTGACTCGTGACTAAAAGCGAAATTGCCCGTAATCGGGTTATTCACAGGAATGGAACGTTGAGAAATTTCCGCAACATAATTGCATAATTGGCTAATGTTTTGAGTCTTAAAATGACTCACATGAAAAATTGATTGCAAACTCATCACTACCTCTTCGAGCGGAGAGTTTCCCGCACGTTCTCCAAGTCCATTGACCGTCACACTCACATTTTCAGCGCCCGCTTGCCATGCCGTGATTGCATTTGCCGTTGCCATTCCCAAATCGTTATGACCATGAAAATCAAGTTCAATGGAAGGGAAATCAACCTTCAACTGACTTATTAAATGATATAAAGAAACAGGAGTAAACAACCCGACGGTG
>JAJZHJ010000260.1 GCA_021804525.1 Bacteroidota bacterium
AATACCTTTGACTAATTTTCCTTTTACCTCCTTTTCGGGAGCAATAAGTATATCGCAAGTGGAAGTTCCCATCACCTTACTAAGATAATAAGGTTTGATTTCGCCACCGATAGCACCCAAATGAGCGTCGAAAGCGCCGACGCCTATGGCAACTGTTTCCGGTAGCCCAAGCCGCTTTGCCCATTCGGAAGATAGATTTCCCACCTTAATTTCGCAGGTGTCAGTGTTTGAAAACAAACGATCACGCAATCCTTTGAGCACAGGATCGAGTTTTACAAGAAACTCCTCTGGTGGAAGCCCGTTCCAATCCTCATGCCATAATGCCTTATGACCTGCGGCACAACGGCTACGTTTCATTGAAAGAGGGTCCGTATTCCCTGTTATTAAAGCCGGAATCCAATCACAATGTTCAACCCATGAAAAAGCAGCATCTCGTACTTTGGAATCTTCACGCAGCACATGTAAAATCTTTGCCCAAAACCATTCCGAAGAATAGACGCCACCTTCGTATTTGGTATAATCTTCTCCTCCCCACGTACGGGCAAGTGTGTTGATTTCGTCTGCTTCGCGAGTACCTGTGTGATCTTTCCATAAAACAAACATAGCGTTTGGATTTTCAGCAAACTCAGGAAGTAAAGCCAGCGGTGTTCCATTCTTATCTACTGCCACAGGCGTCGATCCGGTTGTGTCGACAGAAATCGCTACCACATTTTCTGCTATATTGGCAGGTGCTTTTGATAAAGCCTCACGAATCGTAAATTCAAGTCCTTCGACGTAATCGAGGGGATGTTGGCGAAACTGGTTTTTTACAGGAATGCAATATTTGCCCTCCTTCCAGCGAGGATAGTAATATACGCTGGATGCTATTTCTTTCCCGTTCGTGGTATCAACAATGATGGAACGAACTGAATCGGATCCATAATCAACTCCAATGGTGTATTTTGACATGATTTTTATTTGAATATTTTTGATTTAACTATGAATTAAAACAATCAGCTACTTTTGACCATAATAAGCGTCCGGACCATGTTTACGCTTGTAATGCTTATCAAGCAAAAATTGATCGATGTGACTCTCTTGGTTCAATGTTAATGTATGATGCGCCATTTTGGCCACTTGTTCGAGTACAACGGCATTGTGCACGGCATTGTTTGCATCGGTTCCCCACGCAAAAGGGCCGTGTCCTGCAACAAGCACAGCCGGTACTGCCAGCGGATCAATGTTATTGTCACGAAACGTATCCACAATCACCTTCCCGGTTGCTTTCTCGTAGTTTCCTATCACTTCCGATTTGCTAAGAGGACGTGTACAAGGAATATCTCCGTAGAAATAGTCTGCATGTGTAGTCCCCAAAGCAGGGATAGCCAATCCAGTTTGTGCCCAAGCGGTTGCCCATTCAGAATGAGTATGTACCACGCCGCCAACTTGCATAAAATGGTTATAAATAACCAGATGAGTTGGCGTGTCGGATGAAGGGTTAAAGGCAGAGTCCACAACTTTCCCCTCAATATCCACCAACACCATATCTTCCCACTTCATGGTTTCATACGAAATGCCACTTGGTTTGATGGCAATGATGCCTTGCGAACGATCGATGGCAGATACATTTCCCCATGTAAAAATGACCAATCCATGTTTCACCAAATCGAGATTGGCTTCAAAAACTTGTTTTTTTAGATCGTTAAGCATAAGAAAATAATTATAGTATAGGGTTCTTTGTTTACCAGAAATACCAGTAGAATACAGCACACAGAACTACTACGCCTAGTGAGGCAATAACATCCCACTTGTTCCAGCTATTCCGGATGAGTTTTTTGTAGTCACCTGTGAAAGTAATAAATTCAACCTGTTGAGCAGTTGGTTTTGCAGTAAAGAATGATACTACAACCATAAACAACATGATAAAGACAAGCAACCATATCTCAAAGATAAGCCAGTTGGTATGCCAAAACCAACGTGTGGATTCCCAGTACCAGCCGGTCATTGCGTCTCTACCTGTATTGGTAAGGATATTTGTCAGCAACCGTACCATTCCGATAAGAAAGCCTACTATCAAACCGGCTTCACCTGACTTGGGTGTAATTCTTTTGGAAAATATACCCAGTACGAATACTGCGACCATTGCAGGAGCGAGTAGCGATTGAATACCTTGCAGGTAGGAGTAAAGGCTGCCGAGACTCATCATGACCGGAATCCATATAATGCCGAGTAGCACAACCACAACAGTTGCAATACGGCCTATCAAAACGTATCTGGCTTCGCTTTTTCCTTTGAACATGGGTTTATAAAAGTCTTCAGTGAACAATGTAGCACAGGAATTAAAGAAAGCGGCCAAAGAGGCAACCAACGCCGATATAAAGCCAATGGTAACAATACCTTTCACACCGGCAGGCAATACATACTTGACCATTTGACCAAAAGCAGTATCAGTACCTTCAATTTTTATATCTTTTATGCCAGTACTCACAATTATATTATTAAGAGTTAAACCGCTTCCCGGTTTTGAAGCCAATGCAACAGCAATCATTCCCGGTATCAGGAACATGAATACCGGCAACAGCTTGAAATAACCGGCGGCAATCGTACCTCTGCGCGCACGCTTCATCACTACATCGCTAGCCTCGCCTTTTGTTTGTCCGAGTACACGTTGAACGATATGTTGGTCGGTAGCCCAATACCAAAAACCGATAATTGACGCTCCGATAAATACCCAAAAACCGGGATAGTCGTCATACAATGGATCTCCCGTATTAAAGTGGAACATGTGGTTTGTGCCGTATGCAACGCCGTCTTTTCCTACGTTTAGCGTTTTGGAGTAGTCAATCATTGCAGTCCAACCGTGAGCAATACTGCCGCCTCCAAGTGCTGCCAATCCTAAGAAAAGCACAAGAAATGAACCAATGATAAGGATGGGCGTTTGAATTGCCGACAGTGTCATCACACCCTTCATGCCGCCAAAAATAGTAAAAATACCCGTAAGGACTATTAAACCAATAGCCCCATACCAGAAAGGTATGCCAAGGAGGCTTTCCATGAAGATACCTCCTGTATATGCAGTTACACTCACTTTGGTCAGCACGTAGGCTATAAGTGTAATGATGGATAGCCACGAACCTGTACGAGGTGTATAGCGATTTTTCAAGAAGTCGGGCATGGTAATAATTTTTCCCAATTTATTGTTCATCAATTGGTAGAACGGTACAAAAAGCCAACCCAAAATAAGGATCATCCAGCCTTGCATCTCCCAGTGTGCCATACCTACACCTGCTTTTGCACCTGTGCCGGCAAGTCCTACAAGGTGTTCCGAGCCAATGTTTGCAGCAAAGATAGCTGCACCAATGATATACCAAGGTTCACCTTTCCCGAACAGGAAATCTTCGCTGTTAGCGCCTTTTTGCAAACGTTTATCTTTTTGAACCGACCGCCATACTGCCCATGTTACAGCGCATATCCCGACTGCTATAATCACCCAGTCGAGCCAAATAAATTCATGTGAATTCCAATTCATTTTTCGTTTTTATTATATTTCTGATGAAAGATTATTTTATTTCACTACGCTATGTTTAATAATACAAGGCTTCATGAGATTTATCTCAAATATTGAGAATTGTTTCATGTTTTTTTTAATGTGCCAATTCGTCAATATACCAATGCACCTGAAATTGGCACATTAGCACATTAAATTATTATCTTAATGCTTTGTTCAACATATAATACACTTCGTTGTTACGAATATCTTGTTTAAAATTGCGTAT
>JAJZHJ010000261.1 GCA_021804525.1 Bacteroidota bacterium
TTCTCAACGTGGAATACATGGATTATTTCCCAATGCGAAAAGAATATCCGCTTGAAGATGCTACTCGCACCGACAAAGACGATCGTTTTTTTGGAAGATAAGGGAATAGTAGTTAGTAGATGGTAGTCGGTAGATAGTAGGTGGTAGGAATCTGGAAGGTAGAGAAGTTAAGAAGTTAAGGAAGAACGTCAATTAGTAATTAAGCAGTAGGAAACGAGCATGTAAATTATTTACATTCAAGAGTATGATAATGTTTTTATGCGAGTCCCATACATCCTTGATGTTAGAAAATAACATACACGTATGAAACGAGCATGCATAAACGATTCGCCAATAACGATGAATGTGTAAGCGAGTTCCATATGACCTTAATGAAAAAAATAAACAAATTCATATGAAATAAATAGCGTTGTGAAAGCTTCATTGTTGTACCCGCCAAAGTTTCATTAAACGAACAAATCCATTTTCCTTCTTTTTTGGAGAAGGTGCCCGAAGGGCGGATGAGGTCAGGAATGGGGAACAACAGCCAGTGACAAAAGGGAGATATTTAGGGAGAGGCCAAAACACGACATTCTATTTTAGCCATTACTGAAATTAATACGAACATGAATCATTTGATTTATAAATTAAGCATGGTTGCATGAAAGATAAAACGCCCCCTTCATTGGAAACAAGTAAAAAGGACGAAAAGAAATACAGCACGCTCAATCTTGGGCCGACACACCCTGCCACGCACGGCATCTTTCAAAATGTTTTAACGATGGATGGAGAAACCATCATCGGTGCCGAACAGACCATCGGCTACATTCACCGTTCCTTTGAGAAAATTGCCGAGCGTCGTCCTTACTATCAGATCACCACGTTGACAGATCGGATGAATTATTGTTCTTCACCGCTCAATAATATCGGCTGGCATCTCGCCGTTGAGAAATTGCTGGGTGTGGAAACCAACAAGCGGATCGATTACATGCGTATCATCGTCATGGAACTTGCCCGCATATCCGACCACCTGATATGCAACAGTGTAATCGGGGTGGACAGTGGCGCCTTGACAGGGTTTATTTATGTGTTTGAAGAGCGGGAAAAAATTTATGAAATATATGAGGAGCTTTGCGGAGCACGCCTTACAACCAATTTAGGCCGCGTAGGTGGCTTTGACAGAGACTTTTCACCAACAGCCATTCGCAAGATTCGTGAGCTAATGAAACGGTTGCCCAAGATTCTGCATGAGTTTGAAAACTTGCTGATGCGTAACCGTATTTTCATGGATAGAACCATTAACGTGGGAGGTATTTCGGCAGAGAGAGCACTCTCCTACAGTTTCACAGGTCCTTGTCTGCGTGCAGCCGGCATCGACTACGATGTGCGGGTGAATGAACCCTATTCTTCCTATAGTGATTTTGATTTCGTTGTTCCCATCGGACAAAATGGTGATACCTACGACCGTTTTTGTGTGCGTGAAACAGAGATGTGGGAAAGTATGAAATTGATTAATAACGCGTTGGAAAACCTTCCTGAAGGGAAATTCAACGCAGAGGTGCCCGCGTTTTATATGCCGCCCAAAGAGGAGGTGTACAGTAAAATGGAACCGCTGATCAGTCACTTCAAAATGGTGATGGGCGAAATAGACGTTCCGAAAAAAGAGATTTATCAAGCCGTCGAAGGTGGTAACGGAGAATTGGGATTCTACGTGGTTGCCGATGGCGGACGAACGCCTTACCGCTTGCACTTCCGCCGTCCCAGCTTTATTTACTATCAGGCTTATCCCGAGATGATTGCCGGCTCCACCATTTCGGATGCAATTCTGACAATGAGCAGCATGAATATTATTGCTGGAGAATTGGATGCGTAATTGATTGAAGGACGTCATTATCCAAAGAAAAAAATCAATAGATATGAGCGATAAACAATTCAAACATAAACTCTACGTAAAGAAAAACAGCGAAGTTTCTTTTACAGCAGATACATTAGCAAAAATAGAGACCATCATCTCACATTATCCCGAAGGTCGGCAAAAATCAGCTTTAATTCCCGTGCTTCAAATTGCACAAGAGGAATTGGGCGGAAGCCTGAATGTGGATAGTATGGATTACGTAGCAGACTTGCTCCACATTACACCTATCGAAGTGTATGAAGTAGCTACGTTTTACTCGCAATTTTATCTTGAACCGGTCGGAAAATATGTGATAGAAATTTGCCAAACAGGACCTTGTGCTATATGCGGTGGCGAAGATATCATGCATTATCTGGAAGAAAAACTGCATATCAAGGTTGGCGAAACAACGGAAGACAATCTCTTTTCGCTTAAAGGGGTAGAATGTTTGGGCGCCTGTGGTTCGGCACCTGTGATGCAGGTGAATACCGAATTTTATGAATTCCTCAACATAGAGAAGATCGACGAAATTATCGCTACATTGCGAAATAATAGCGAATTAACGAAACCAGAAAGCCTGTCATGGAAAGAAAGATTATCTTAGAAAATAATGACGTGGAAGGAATCCGCTTCCTTGATGTGTACCGACAAAACGGTGGCTATCTCTCGGTTGAAAAAGCCCTGAAAGCGATGACACCCGACGAAGTGGTGACAGAGGTGAAGGTTTCGGGATTGCGTGGTAGAGGGGGCGCAGGTTTCCCAACTGGATTAAAGTGGAGTTTTATTGACAAAAGAAACAATAACCCGCGTTATCTGGTATGCAATGCCGACGAAAGCGAACCGGGCACGTTCAAAGATCGTTACCTGATGGAGCACATTCCTCACCGTTTGATCGAAGGAATGATTTGTGCCTCTTATGCGTTAGGAGCCAACACCGCTTATATTTACGTGCGTGGAGAATATAAATACATTGTTGGCATCCTGAACGAAGCCATTAAAGAGTGCTACAAAAATGGATTACTCGGAAAGAACATCTTAGGCAGTCATTACGATTTAGATATGTATGTTCATTGTGGAGCAGGCGCTTATATTTGCGGAGAAGAAACAGCATTGCTCGAATCATTGGAAGGAAAACGAGGGAATCCACGTCTTAAACCGCCATTTCCGGCAGTGAAAGGACTATACGACTGCCCTACTGTGGTGAATAATGTGGAAACATTGGCCAACATAGGTTGGATTGTGAATCATGGCGGTGAAAGTTTTGCCAACATAGGCATCGGGAAAAGTACCGGTACAAAGTTGATTTCTGCTTGCGGTCATATTAACAAACCGGGTGTTTATGAAATTGAACTGGGATTTCCGGTGGAAGAGTTCATTTACAGTGAAGCCTATTGTGGAGGAATTAAAAACGAGAAGGAGTTGAAAGCGGTGATTCCGGGTGGTTCGTCAGTCCCCATTCTTCCAAAGGAATTGATATTGAATACCCTGAAAGGAGAGAAACGTCTGTTGAGTTATGAATCCTTAGCGGATGGTGGTTTTGAAAGCGGTTCAATGCTCGGTTCAGGTGGGTTTATTGTTTACGACGAAGACGATTGCATCGTACGTAACACGTACAATTTCTCCCGTTTCTATCATCATGAATCGTGCGGACAATGTTCTCCCTGTCGCGAAGGCACCAGTTGGATGGACAGCGTGCTCCATCGCATCGAAAACGGGAATGGCAGAATGAAAGATATCGATTTATTGGTGAATATAGCTTCTCACATTGAAGGAAACACGATCTGTCCGTTGGGCGATGCCTCCGCTTGGCCGGTAGCAGCTGCCATACGCCATTTTCGGAACGAATTTGAGTTTCATGTGGAGCATCCCGAC
>JAJZHJ010000262.1 GCA_021804525.1 Bacteroidota bacterium
CTGATTTTGTTCGACGTAATATAAAAGGGGTGATCAATTTTTTGAGATGACGGCGTGATGGCTCGTTATCAGGCTTAATAAACATATCGGTAAAGTGCTGTAATGTTCCCAATAAACCAGGGTTTATAAAGTTGAACAAATTCCAAATCTCTCCGAGATGGTTTTGAATCGGCGTACCGGTAAGCGCTATGCGAAAAGAGGCTTGCAATTGCATAGCTGCTTTTGATGTTTTCGTCGCATAGTTCTTAATAGTATGTGCCTCATCCAATACAACCGTTGAGAAAAGAATTTCGGCCAATGCTTTTTCTTCCGATTGCAATAATCCATAAGACGTAATGAGAATATCGCCTGATTCGAGCGATTGCAGGGTTTGCTCTCTGTTGTTCGGGGTTAACGTTTTGACACAAAGTGTAGGAGCAAAACGAGCGGTTTCACTTACCCAATTGCTCAGCACCGATACCGGGCACACCACAAGAGCCGGCCCTTGTGGCGCACGGTGTAACAAGATGGCAAGTGTTTGTATGGTTTTTCCCAACCCCATATCGTCGGCCAAACAAGCTCCGCCTTCCCATGCTGCCAAACGAGCTAACCAGTGAAATCCATCTTCCTGATAAGGTCTTAATTCTGCCTGCAAATTAGTCGGAATTGGCGTTTCAGATTCTTGCACTGATTCAATGTGTTTGCGAAATTCCTTCCACGATTTATCCGCTTTCAGATTATCCACTTCTTCAAAAAAGTCGCCAAGCGCAACAGAGGCAAATCTATTGATTTTCACCCCGTCCTTACCCAATAAGGAGAATGCCCGCAACTCCTCCAACTGCTTCTTCAACTGATCACTCAATGCCAGAAATTGGCCTGCCTCCAATTCAATAAAGCGATCGTGTCCTTTATTTGTGAGAGCAAGTAATTGCTGAATCGTAATGACGGTTTCTTCATTCACTTTCAATTCACCTTGTAGCTCAAACCAATTGGATTTGCTTTTTAATCGCAGATTCAAATTACTGAAATTAGCGCTACCTCTGATTTTGTATTTCTCTCCTTCCGGCCACTCCACCACACATTTATCTTGATGCGCTGTCAAAATATCCAACAAATGAAGTGAGTCCATTGGTTCATCAAATGCAATCAACTCATCGCTGATATCGAGACTTTCGAGCGATTGAATATCATTCATCAATGCGTTAACCAGTTCCAATTCTTTAGAGAGGTCGCGTTTAACTTGAAGTTGTTGCCCGTGATCGTCGGTGATCAACACTTTCCCCCCTTTCCCTGGTTTACAATAAGGAGGCAACGTTCCAAAAGGTTTTGCAAATAATTCCGCCTTCAAACCATCGCCAAAAGGCAACAATTGCACTCTAATACGTGAGTCGGCTTCCACCACTTTCACATTGGAACGTTCGCTTTCTGTTGCCAGCAAATCGGAATAAACCGTCATGTGCTTGCTGAATCCACCTAAAAGTTGAATCAACTTTTCTTTCCCTAATTCTGGAACGACAATCTTTTGCTGATTCACTATCTGAATAATTTGATGTTGACGAGAAGTCAGCTCATACACTTTATATCGTGTATTTGTCTCTTTCTCGATCACAAAATTTTCGGAATCATCTTTAATATTGGTAGAAAGCACATATCCTTTAGCCGATTTAACAACATGAATAACCGGATGAGCAGCAATTAATTCTATGGGGACATCCTCGGTACCATCCAAAAAGACATACGGATGCCCCACTAATTCCTTAATCGCCTGCTCAGGCAATTCATATTCACTGGCACTCCAGTAACCATTGACAACATGAACACATTTAGCAACCCGAAAGTCTTGCTCGGTCATCCCTTCGAGTTTCCCTTCATAAAAGGTTTTTAAAGCAATGTTTCTCCCTTTCGACCAACCTCCTTTGGCCAAGCGTGTTTGCAAAACAGGTTGAATTGATCCCCTTTTTGGATTCAAAAAATAAACAACCCTCAATTTATTGCCTTCTTTTTTTACATTCGATGATGGCTTATCCAAACTAATGGACAACAACATACTAAGAGATTTCTCCCACTCTTGCTGCCGCACTATGGTAGAAAGAACAGGGGGATATGCGACCTCTTTTGCAATAAGATCATACAACTTCGTTACTTTCTCATCGTTAGTCCATTGACTCAAAGCAAAAAAAGCTTCGTACGCCAACATCAAATAACCTGAAGCAAATGCTTTCTCTGCTGTTTTCATCATACTTGGGAGCAACAGTGCATTCGGTTTTTTATCCACTAAATACAAAATAAGAAAACTGATCAATGCAGCATAATCTTGATTACTTTGTTCAATGAAAAAATTGACATTGGTTACTCTTTCATTAAAGAGATGCTTATCATTCAATCCGTAAGCTACCACTGTTTTGAAAGCTAAATCAAACGGAGTGAAATCTTTTTTATTCAATGACTTTTGAATTTTCAGAAACACAGGGGTTGTCTCCTCAAGGGGTGAACACACCAATGCTACCAGATAGAAAAATGCTACATGAGAAGCAATAGGCAATTGAATTCCCTTATAATCATCCTGTTGCGACTTAATCCCTTTCGCAAAATTAGCTAAGGCAGTCGGCAAATCATTTTTTATCAAAGAATTCACCGCCACCATAAAGTAATCGGGATCAAGTAGCTTTTTATCTGCAGAATGTATTTCAGAGAATCTCCCCATTTGCTCCTTTAGTTGTAAATCTATATAGTTGACATAAGGCAGTTGCTTCGGCGATAAATAAGGCGTAAGATTCTGTATGAAATATTGAAAATCATATAGCGAGGACAGAGTATGCCAAACATCATTCATTTTTTGAGACAAAAGCACAAAGAATATTTTAGTATTGATCAATGAAATAACAGGCTGATAGGCTATTGATTCCAACAGACTATTCAATATTTCAGGTAATTCATTTGCATGATAGGTTAATAACTTTTCTTCGGCTTTCCTCAATTTATCTTCTTCATAATAAAACAAATAATAGAGAAAATTCCAAAGATGATATTGGGGTTTCGATTCAAAATAATAAGAGCGTTGCTCATCTTGCTTCGATTTTTTCGTGAGATCGTCCAACTGTGGAAAAATATATATCAAAAAAGCATACGACACTTCAAAACTAATCATACCCGAGTTCGATACAACGAGCAACCCATTATGAAGCGCAATTCCCAGACACAATCTGATTTGCTTATCTTTTATTTTTCTATTAACCACCAATTTAGAAATTTCTATCACGCGAATATCAACCATCATAATGGCTGCCAGTTTCAAGATATACTGGTCAACCGGTGACAACGAATTATAAAAATCAATCTGCCTTTGAGTCATTCAAAACAAATTTAGTACATTATTATTAGTCTTCATTTGAATACATGGAAAGTCTTTTATTTCTAATAGGTGCTTCATTATAATTAGAGTTTATAAATATTATGTATTAGCAGATGTCAGTTTGAATATTTCATTGACAATTAGATATTTGATTATCCTATAATCAGTTCTCTTACATAATTCTTTGGCATTGTCAATAATGAATAGTTCTTATTTCTATACATGAAAACACAATATTCACTCGTAAAACCGCGACGAAGTTACTGATTTATTTTGTAATAAGCATATTATTTAAGGCAATTTTCTGATCAAATCAGTGCATTATAAATTCCTTCAACCTCTTACCACAACGTTTTGATTTATCACTGCCTGTATAGACGTTGCAATGCAACGTCTATACAGATAAC
>JAJZHJ010000263.1 GCA_021804525.1 Bacteroidota bacterium
TTTCACTAATCCCTTTAATAGAAAAATTTAAATCTGACATAATTTGATCGGTTTAAAATGAATAGTTCGTTACACAACCCTTCTGTTAGCCGTTGTGGGGTTAAGCTCCTGTTTGGCGTTAAGAAGATATACGTTGTCATATAATTCATAAGTCAAATCGTATAGTTTGGTTGTGCACAAAAGTAGCGTGAATGCTAAGGCAAGACAATACCACACAAATGGTATTTTTCTCATACAAACTTTTATGATTACATTCTCATCATTAAATCAAGTTGTTGCATTGATTATTGACACCAATTCCAGTCAAAATCCTTCAAAAGATACGCAATTGTTCATTATAACATAAAGGAAGAGGGTGTTTTGTCACTGACTGAGGAACATGTATATTTGCATTCCATTGAAATGTAGAAACATGAAAGTCAGAGACAGCGGGATGCCCGATGAAACGTTATGGGATGCTTTTTTTGATATTGATCTGATTTTATCAGCACTACGCATCAACGTGCTGGTCACTGATCTAGTTGAAATAGGCAGTGGTTATGGAACATTTACCATTCCTGCTGCGAAATGTATTAAAGGCAACCTGTACGCCTTCGACATTGAACCTGATATGATTGACATTGTAAAGCAGAAACTGGAAGATGCACATATTGTCAATGTAATTGTGGCAAATCGGGATATTTTGACACAAACAACGGGGTTGGCCAATAATTCTGTGGATTATGTCATGTTGTTTAATATTCTGCATCACGATGCTCCGATGGATTTCTTTATCGAAGCCTACAGGATTCTGAAACCACAAGGAAAGATCGGTATCATTCATTGGAGAAGCGATATTTCAACGCCGAGAGGTCCTGCTCTTAGCATCAGACCCACACCCGAACAGATGATGCAGTTGATTGACAGGGGAAAATTCGATATTGACAAAGAACCGTTTATCCTTGAACCCTATCATTACGGAATAATTATTTCAAAACGATAACCTTGCAACGATGAAGATTGGTATTATTATTGAGACAAAGGAATACGAAAAAGCATGGAATGCATTTCGTTTTGCCGTGACGGCAAAAAAACAAGAACATGAAGTAAAAGTGTTTCTTATGGGAGAAGCCGTGGAATGCGAAGGATTAGTCCACGAAAAACACAACGTTGATACGCAAATGAAAAAGTTTATAAGCATAGGCGGCGAAGTTCTTGCTTGCGGAACCTGCCTGCAATCGCGTCATTTGGATAGTACGGAAGCCTGTCCCATTTCCACTATGGTCGATTGTGTCAATATGGTGGTTTGGGCTGATAAAACCGTGACTTTTTAATCTATGCTAATGGATGTTACTTCCCATGTAACTTTAGGCAAGACAAGAGGTCAACATTAATCTTGATTTATGGAATAACACGCAGGCAAGTATTTTCTATTCTCGTGACTGATGCTTGCTCCGATCCAAAAAAAAATTTGAGCGATGAACTAATTAGTTCCATAATATTCACGACTCATAGGTTGACTGGGAATCACAATTGTTGCAGAGTTTCATGACAAAATTCACTTATTGATATACAGCATTATGCACTGTAATAATTGATTAAAGACAATGACAGGTATTGCAACCCTGAACTTGTTTACTCCAAGCGTGTATTCGGACGTTTCTTCCCTGTACATTTATATTCCATACGTGTATACGGACGTTTCTTCCCTGCACACTTCTATCCCATCCGTATGTACGGACGTTCCTTCCGCATACATTATTACTTCTTCCGCGTGCACTTTTACTTCTTCCGCATACACGGAAGTTATATCAGTGTACACGCTAGATTTATCAACATTAACCGTGACGTAAAACATTTCATTTTTTCTACCAAAGTAGAGTAAGGAATATGCACAAATGATTTGTGTAAATAGTCAAAACCACGATGCTTTTTTCAGCGGCACATAAAAACCTTCATCTCCCATTCTGAAATTCATTGACAAAATAACAGAGTATAAATTCAAAAAAGCAGGTGACTCAATTGGGAGCATAGAATATTATTGTGAATTTTTAAGCAAAATGATGGAGTGAACAGAAAAAAGGAACAATTCATACTCGTTTCATTATCCTTGACTATTGCTAGAGATAACTTTATGATGTATATTTAAACACTGAAATACAACTAAATGAAACCCTGGAAATTTCTTCTTATTGCCATGACATTCATGTCTTTGGCATCGTGTAGCACTAAAAACACTACGAATATTTTATCATCCACACAAAATGTATTTTTCCTTTTGGCCGATGATCCTGGAATTCGGGACTTTCAACTGAATTTCACCAAGGTGTATGTTGACGTCAAAGAAATTGATTACGTGGCGGCAGATTCAAGCATTACGAAAGTGCCGGTCACAGATTCAGTGTTTAATTTAAAATCACTTATGAATGGGAATTGCACCTTACTATCACAGATTACAATACCCAACACCGTTGTGATTAAACAAATCCATTTGGTTTTAGGAAGTGATAACTACGGTACATTAAAAAACGGCACCGTAGTGCACCTGACAGTTCCAAGTGGACAACAAGCCGGAATCACGATAAATGTTGATGAGACAGCACCTTCTACATTAAGCAGCTACTCCGTCATCATTGACTTTAATGTGGGTCAGTCTATTTTCTCCACAGGCAATAACACATATATGCTGAATCCCGTATTACGATCATACATAGCTGACGTTACTTCATACATTAAAGGGAACATATCTCCGTCAAAATTACTTACTAAAGTGTTTGTTGTGAAAGGGATAGACACTCTTTGGACAGTGTCGGACACGACAAACAGTAATTATTTTCGACTTTCCGGTTTGACGTCTGGCACCTATACCGTAAAGTTTATGCCCGCAGACACGACGGACATTGCAGATTCCGTTTCAGTAATTGTTCATTCTGGAAGCAACATTAATCTGGACACTATTAGAATAGCAAA
This sequence comes from Bacteroidota bacterium, assembly GCA_021804525.1. Classification (GTDB taxonomy): domain Bacteria; phylum Bacteroidota; class Bacteroidia; order Bacteroidales; family Paludibacteraceae; genus Microbacter. The sequence goes on from JAJZHJ010000263.1 coordinate 2,950, forward strand.
ATAAATAGGAATAACTTGCAACTTATTTTGAAATGAAAAAATTTCAACGGTTTGGTTACAAGTAAAATAGTTACGAAGAATGAGTAACACCAGGCAGATGATGTTAAAATGTCGAGGTTATATGCTCACAACAGAAAAAAGAGAGGGAAGACCCTTTTGATCATGGCAGATGCATCAGCACAAAGGTAAGAATGCCACCCAGGAACCCGAGGAGCGCCAACCCGCTGATTTTTTTCAGGTACCACATAAAAGGAATCTTCTCAATGCCCATTACGGCAACGCCTGCCGCCGAACCGACAATAATACAACTCCCACCTGTGCCAGTAGTCAACGCGATGAAGTGCCAAAAGAAATGATCCATCGGAAATGTTTGAAGCGTGTACATGCCTTGTGTTGCAGCAACTAAAGGGACATTGTCAACAATGGAAGAAATCAACCCTAAAGCTCCTCCAATAAGATAATCATTTTTCAATGTTTTTTCTAAAAAAGCAGCCAACTGCGTTAAGCCACCGGACGATTGCAAAGCACTTACGGCCAGTAAAATACCTAAGAAAAAAAGGATACTTTGTCCGTCTATTTTGTGCAAGGCTAGAACAATCGGATGAGGTTTCTTTCGTTTTTTGCGATTCTCTATTATTGTGATAGAAACCCACATAATACCCAAAGCCAACAACATGCCCATGAAGGGAGGCAAGTTAGTGATGGCTTTGAATAAAGGGACAAAAAGTAAGGAGGCAACTCCCAGAAAAAGAATGATGGCACTCTCTTTCTTTTCGGT
>JAJZHJ010000005.1 GCA_021804525.1 Bacteroidota bacterium
TATCACCATTGTTGTGGTCGATTGGTTTGCGATTGAACCACAATCACCTTATTTTGAAAATCATGATGATCATGCCGGCGAAATGGAAACCTCGGTCATGCTTCATTTTCATCCGGAATGGGTACTACCACTGTCGCAAGCCGGCGAAGGAAATCTAACCCCTTTTAATATTCCCGCGTTAAACGAAAAAACAGGCTGGACACCACGTCATTGGGATTGCGCCACCACCGATACCGGCATTGGCAATCCTAAAGCGGCAACTGCAGAAAAAGGGAAACGATACGTTGACGCGGTGACCGACAAAATTGCAGCTTTATTGGAACAAATGTCTGCCAACGATTTATATTCCAATCAAACTGAATAATCATCCACTAAAAGCATCATGTTTTTATATGAATCAACTTTCTGAAAAAACCATTGGCGAATGGTTAGAATATTGGGCTGAGAAAACACCCGACAATGAGTTTATGGTCTATTCCGATCGTAATTTACGCTTTACATGGAAACAGTTTAACGAACGCGTGGATACGTTAGCCAAAAGTATGCTTTCGCTGGGAGTACAGGCAGGCGATCATGTGGGAATTTGGGCGCAAAACGTTCCCGATTGGTTGACGATACTTTATGCCTCTGCAAAAATTGGTGCCGTTACTGTCACAGTAAACACTAACTACAAGCAACATGAATTGGAATATGTGATCAAAAATTCCGACATGCACACGCTTTTCCTGACCAATGGCACATTTGACAGCGATTATATTGAGATGATATACAACATCGTTCCTGAGTTGCGAACCAATCAACGGGGGCATCTAACCAGCGAGAAATTTCCCGAGCTAAAAAATGTCGTGTATATTGGTCAAGAAAAATTTCGCGGCATGTACTCTACTACCGAACTTCTGTTGTTAGGTAAAAACCTTGAAGCACAGCAGATGTCTGCCATGAGAAAAACCGTCAACTGCCACGATGTAACCAATATGCAATACACTTCGGGAACAACCGGATTTCCGAAAGGCGTTATGCTTACCCACCACAATATTGTGAATAATGGATTGTTGACAGGCGAGAATATGGCATTTACGCAAGAAGATAAACTCTGCATCTGTGTGCCTTTATTCCATTGCTTCGGTGTTGTATTGGCCGCTATGAACTGTCTTACTCACGGATGTGCACAAGTAATGGTGGAACGATTCGATCCATTGGTTGTTTTGGCATCCATTCACAAAGAAAGATGCACAGCGGTTTATGGCGTGCCAACCATGTTTATTGCCGAATTAAATCATCCGATGTTCGATCTTTTCGATCTGACTTCACTTCGCACCGGCATCATGGCCGGTTCACTCTGTCCTATCGAACTGATGAAGCGTGTCTCCGACAAAATGCACATGACCATAACCAGTGTTTATGGGCTCACTGAAACCTCGCCAGGAATGACACAGACCCGTATTACTGACTCATTTGAGGTTAGAACTACAACGGTAGGGAGCGATTATCCGTTTGTAGAAGTGCGTATCATCGATCCGGAAACTGGCAAAGAATGCCCAGTTGACGTTCAGGGAGAACTCTGCTGCCGTGGTTTCAACGTGATGAAAGGATATTACAAAAATCCAGAAGCCACTGCTGAGGTAATTGACAAAGATGGTTTTCTGCACTCAGGCGATTTGGGTATGAAAGATGCTGATGGCAATTACCGCGTTACTGGTCGAATCAAAGATATGATTATTCGCGGCGGGGAAAATATTTATCCACGTGAAGTAGAAGAATTCCTATACCTGCTACCAGACATAAAAGATGTGCAAGTGGCAGGAATTCCATCCGAGAAGTACGGTGAAGAAGTAGGAGCATTCTTCATTCTTAAAGAAGGATCTTCGCTGAGCGAAGAAGAGATTCGCGATTTTTGCCGTGGCAAAATCTCACGACATAAAATCCCGAAATATTACTTTTTTATTGAGCAATTCCCCATGACGGGAAGCGGCAAAATTCAGAAATATAAATTGAAGGAAATCGGACAAAATTTATTGAAAGAACAAGGCGTTGATGTGATTTAATCACATCAATTGCCCATTTCAGAAAGAAATTTAATACGAACCAATCTTACTTCTTCTTCGGTAAAATCTTCGTCTCCTAATTCACTCATGGCATCAGTCAGATCATCCGTTTCGGCTTCACGAAAATATTCGACTATAGAGCTAATATGATCATCATCCATAATGTCATGCAAAAAATAATCAATGTTAATTTTTGTACCTGAATAAACAATAGCTTCTACTTCATCCAATAGTTCTTCAAAATCAAGCCCTTTCGATTCAGCTAAATCGTCTAATGCCACTTTACGATCGATTGCCTGAATAATTGCCACTTTAAGTTTCGATTTGTTGGCAACAGTACGAACGCGCAAATCCTCAGGTCGCTCAATTTCGTTTTCGTTTACATGACGTTTAATCAAAGCAAGGAAAGACTCTCCATATCGTTTAGCCTTTCCTGCGCCCACTCCGGGCACATTTTGCAACTCATCCATCGTCACTGGATAGGTAGTGGCCATAGCTTCCAACGAAGGATCCTGAAAAATAACAAAAGGAGGTAATCCAAGCTGTTTCGAGAGTTTTTTCCGCAAATCGATTAACATAGAATAAAGTATCGGGTCGACAGCGCTTGTGCCGGCACCCCTTAAAGGTACTTCTTCCTCATCTTCTTCGAAATCATTATTCTTTACCACAAGAAACGAAGTTGGGCTTGTCATATATTTTTTCCCTTTGGAGGTGATTTTCAGCAACCCATAATTCTCAATATCCTTTTCTAAGAAACCGGCTAACATTGCCTGGCGAATAATGGCTTCCAAAAAGTTGGAATCTTCATCTTGTGCAGTGCCAAACTGCTCGGTTTCATTATGATGATACGATTTAATATCTTCTGTTTCCACACCACGGAGCACATTGACAATGTAATCCGACTTGAATTTTTCTTTCAGCAAACTAATGGTTTCCAAAATCAAAAGAAGCAACTCTTGTACTTCGATTTGTTTTTTAGGATGTAAACAGTTGTCACAACTTGCGCAATTTTCCTCCATATATTCTTCTCCAAAATAATGTAATAATACTTTTCTTCTACACACTGATGTTTCGGCATAAGCCTGAGTTTCAAGCAACAATTGGCGACCAATTTCTTGTTCGGCAATGGGCTTACCCTGCATGAATTTTTCTAACTTCTGCAAGTCTTTCGACGAATAAAATGCGATGCAAATTCCTTCTCCTCCATCTCGACCGGCTCGACCAGTCTCCTGATAATATCCTTCCAAACTTTTAGGCACTTCATAATGAATAACAAAACGCACATCTGATTTATCAATACCCATGCCAAAAGCAATGGTAGCAACAATAACCTGTGCCTTATCCATTAAAAATTTATCCTGATTTTCTGCTCGTGTCACACCATCTAACCCGGCATGATAAGGAAGAGCTGCAATGCCATTCACTTGCAACGTTTCGGCCAGTTCTTCCACTTTTTTTCGGCTCAAACAATAAATAATGCCAGCTTTTTTTGGTTGAGTTCGAATAAATTTGATAATCTCCCGATCGATATCAATAGATTTGGGACGCACTTCGTAATAAAGATTTGGGCGATTGAAAGATGACTTGAACAGATTGGCATCAAGCATGCCTAAATTCTTTAGAATGTCATGCTCCACCTTAGGAGTCGCACTGGCAGTCAATGCAATGATAGGGGCAATCCCAATTTCGTTGACAATGGAACGAATCCGTCGATATTCGGGACGAAAATCATGCCCCCATTCTGATATACAATGTGCTTCATCTACCGCATAAAAGGAAATAGTAAGCTGCGCGAGAAATTCAATATTTTCATCTTTTGTTAGCGATTCGGGAGCCACATAGAGCATCTTAGTTTTTCCTGATAAAATATCTTCTTTCACGACGTCGATAGAAGCACGCGTTAATGAAGAGTTTAAAAAATGAGCAATGCCATCTTCAGCACTCACACTCCGGATAGCATCGACCTGATTCTTCATCAAAGCAATCAAAGGTGAAATAATAATCGCCGTACCAGGCATGATCAAAGCTGGCAACTGATAGCAAAGCGATTTGCCACCTCCTGTTGGCATCAACACGAAAGTGTCTTTCCCATCCAACAGATTCTGCATAATCGCTTCTTGGTTCCCCTTGAACGTATCAAATCCAAAGTACTTTTTGAGTTGCTCCGTCAATTCGGAATGCTTTTTTACCATAAATGAACAGTCAAATAATTTGTTTTCATGCAATCAGAATGCAACATGAAGTTTCAATGCACATTAGAATTTCTTTTTCTTAAACTATCTTCAAACGTATTTGTGTGTATCTTACCTCACTTTTCGCTTTCAGATGCGCGATTAAATGTTGGCTTCAAAAGAGCATTCAGCATCTGTAGATTTGGCAAAACAAATTTATAAACAAGTTTTGCAAACATCCTAATTTTTCAGAGCAAAAAAATGGCAAATCACACAAATAAATGAAATTAGTCACACAAAAAAACATAAAAAACTACATTCCATCTTGTTATCTCGATTTTGAAGAACTTGAAAAGCACAAGAAAACGCGAAATAGCGTTGTAAACAGACCATTTCGCGTTAAATCATTCATGAATGTCCTCGCAAATTTGAAGAAGAAAGCTAACTATATTCATCCGGAAGTGATTTGTTGCTTAAAGTCGGATGATTAATTCCTTGTGCATTTTCAATCTTGGTTGCGTATATCAAACAAATTTGTCTCATAAAGACACTTATGCGGATAAAATTTTCAACTTTTCCATTTTTTCTTGTGCATACAACAAATTTATACGCAACTCTTTTTTCTTCGTTGATGGAATCTCAAACATAGCATCCATCATTGTCGTCTCAACAATAGAACGAAGCCCTCTTGCACCAAGTTTAAATTCAATTGCTTTATCAACAATGTAATCCAATGCTTCATCATCGAATTGAAGATCAACATGATCCATGCTAAAGAGTTTCTTGTACTGTTTAATAATTGAATTTTTGGGTTCTGTCAAAATTTGACGTAATGAGGTACGGTCTAACTGTTCTAAATAAGTCAGTACAGGCAATCGCCCGATAATTTCAGGAATCAACCCAAACGATTTCAAATCCTGCGGTGTAATATACTGCAGAAAATTTGAGCGATCGATGGAATGCATGTCACGGCTTGACCCATAACCAACAACATGCGTATTGAGCCGTTGAGCGATCTTCTTTTCTATACCATCGAAAGCACCACCACACATAAATAAAATATGTTGTGTGTTAACGGAAATCATACGTTGCTCAGGGTGTTTACGCCCGCCTTGCGGTGGTACGTTAACCACTGACCCTTCTAACAATTTCAACAATCCTTGTTGGACACCTTCACCACTCACATCGCGTGTGATGGATGGATTGTCACTCTTACGGGCTATTTTATCAATTTCATCAATGAAAACAATGCCACGTTCAGCAGATTTCACATCATAATCAGCCACCTGCAGCAAACGAGTGAGGATACTTTCAATATCTTCGCCTACGTAACCCGCTTCGGTAAATACGGTTGCATCAACAATGGTAAAAGGGACATGAAGTTGACGGGCAATGGTGCGTGCCAATAACGTTTTACCGGTACCTGTCGGACCAACCATAATGATATTTGATTTTTCAATTTCAACATCATCTCCATGATCTTGTTGCATGAGTCTTTTATAATGATTATACACCGCAACAGAAAGAAATTTTTTCGCTTCATCTTGTCCAATCACATATTGATCGAGAAATGATTTGATTTCTTTCGGTTTAGGAGGTGAATCATTTTTAAACTTCAAATCGCCGGTAGGTTTTTGAGCAAATTCGAGAACAATATCGTGTGCCATTTCAACACATTGTGTACAAATAGCACCATCCAACCCCGTTATCAAGGCACCCACTTCCGATTCAGGTCTTCCGCACATTGAACAAAGCCTATCGTGACCAACTTTTTTTGCCATATTTCTTTTTAAAATTAGAGCTTTTGCTCACGGATCAGAACTTCATCAATCATGCCATATTCCTTCGCTTCGGCAGCTGTCATCCAATAATCACGATCGGAATCTTTTTCAATGCGCTCATACGGATTTCCGCTATGATCAGCAATAATGGTGTATAATTCTGTTTTTAACTTTTGTATTTCACGCGCTGTAATTTCAATGTCAGAAGCTTGACCTTGCGCACCTCCCATCGGTTGATGAATCATGATACGTGAATGTTTCAACGCCGATCGTTTACCTTTACTCCCTGCTACCAGTAACACAGCACCCATAGATGCGGCCATACCGGTACAAATCGTTGCCACTTTGCTACTGATAAACTGCATGGTATCGTAAATTCCTAAGCCGGCATACACAGATCCACCAGGTGTATTGAGATAAATGGAAATATCTTTGCCCGGATCGGCAGAGTCAAGATAAAGTAACTGAGCCTGAATTACATTGGCAACATAATCATCAATTGGCAATCCTAAAAAGATGATACGATCCATCATCAATCGGGAAAATACATCCATTTGAGTTACATTAAGTTGCCGTTCTTCCAAAATGGAAGGTGAAATATAGCTATCGGAAAATGAAGCATACTGATCGAAAGTAAGCCCATTCATTCCTAAGTGCTTTGTCGCATATTTTCGAAAATCATTCATTGTGCTTGTTATTTATTGCATAGCGTTAGCATATATCACAAACGAGAAAAGACTCTCATTGATGCGCGTTAACTACTACGCACGGTTGATAATTCACGGGGAACAAAGATAACCCATTTTCAGTAAATCCCCAAAACGAGAAATCCACTCCCTCTTACATATAGTTAATCAAACATACGCTTGAAGTGTTGAAAAAACGATCTTGAAGCTGTGTCTGTAGGTTGCATATTAGGCGAATCATGCAATTTTTCAATTAGTTTTTGTTCTTCTTTTGTTAGTTTCTCTGGGACATAAACACCCAAGTGCACCAATAAATCGCCATGACCATATCGATTCACGTCAGGCAATCCTTTACCGCGTAATCGCAAAACTTTCCCGGGTTGTGTACCCTGATCAATCTTTACTTTCACTTTTCCTTCAATGGTAGGTACTTCAACGGTACCACCCAGCACCGCAGTTGTAAATGGAAGTAAAAGATTGTAAACCAAGTCATTTTCATCACGAATCAACTGAGGGTGCGGTTCTTCTTCCACCACCACCAATAAATCACCATTAGATCCGCCACGTCGTGCAGCATTTCCCTTTCCTCGCAGTGACAATTGCATACCTTCGGCAACACCTGCCGGAATATTGATGCTTATCACTTCGTCTTGTCTTACAACACCCTCTCCGTTGCAAAAGGTACATTTTTTCGTTATAGTTTTACCTTCTCCGTTACATGTCGGGCAAACAGATTGTGTTTGCATCATTCCTAAAATGGTTTGCTGCACACGTGTAACATGACCTGATCCATGGCAAGTTGAACAAGTTGCAACATCATTTGAATCGGCAGCACCTGTTCCTCCACAATGCGAACAGGAAACATATTTGTTCACTTTAATTTTTTTCTCAACGCCGTTGGCAATCTCTTGCAATGTGAGACGAACTTTGACACGCAAATCGGCACCTCGATTATAACGTTGACCGCCACCACTCGAACCGCCAAATCCTCCGAATCCACCAAAATGACCACCAAAAATATCACCAAAGCGACTGAAAATATCATCCATTGAAAACTCCATGCCGGCACCTTGAAAGCCACCTCCGTTTCCGGCTGCACCACTTACGCCCGCGTGACCAAATTGATCGTAACGTTGCCGTTTTTGAGGGTCACTTAAAATTTCATAAGCTTCCGCAGCCTCTTTAAATTTCTCTTCGGCCGATTTGTCACCGGGATTTTTATCCGGATGAAATTTCAATGCTTGTTTCCGGTACGCTTTTTTAATCTCTTCTTCTGTTGCAGTTTTTGCAACTCCCAGTATTTCGTAAAAATCTCTTTTTGTCATGGTTTGTTTGTACTTTTGAGTGAGTTGGTTCGGCTTATTCCCCTACAACAACCTTAGCATATCGAATTACTTTGTCGCGCATCATGTATCCTTTTTGAATGGAATCTATCACTTTCCCTTTTTGCGCTTCCGTTGGGGCAGGAATCGTTGTGACTGCTTCATGATATGCTGTATCAAAATCACTATCAAGCGTCTCAATCGGATTCACTCCGTTTTGCTTTAAAAAAGCGACAAACTTGACATAAATCAAATCCAAGCCTTGTTTCATTGCATCTACATCAGTGGCGCTTTCAGCTGTTTTCAAGCCTCTTTCCAAATCATCAATCAAAGGCAATAAATTGATTATTAAAGATTCCCCTGCTGATTTTATCATCTCAGCTTTTTCACGTAATGTTCGTTTCCGATAGTTATCAAATTCAGCCATCAAACGCAAATGCGTATCATTCAACTCATCATACTTTTTTTGCAATGTTTCCATTTCTTCTTTCAATTTCGCCTCTGCAATTGATATATCTTCAGGTAACAATAATTCATCAATTGCTTCAGTCATAGCGGATGTTTCTTCGGGTTTTACTTCTGAAGATTGCTGAGCATTTGTAGTTTCCTTTGTGAGGGGATTTTCTTTCTTTTGTTTCATACGTGAATGATTTTTTTAAAGGTTGTATGGAACTCGCATGTCAACTATTCTCATACTCTTGGGTGTAAGTAATTTACATGCTCGTTTCATAATATATACTTGTTTTTATGTTAAATCGAACAAAATAAGGCTTCAAAAAAGCAGGCGACCCCTCTAATAGCAAGGAGAAAAACAAACTATCTCTTGTTGAATGTTTCGATCATGGTAAAACAAAACCATTTTTACCATTAAACATCATTTTAATCGAACCATCAAACAAAAAACAGTAAGTTTGCAGGTCAATTTTGGCATTCAATAATTATTCACAAATCATTTTGCCTTTACAAAAAGCTTACCAAATAAATTATTGCTTCCATCTTGTCAGCTCATTCTCCGTCGTTCTGCATTTTTGTCAGTTTAAGTTTAATACTTAACCATGATGATAGGGCTCTCCTTTCAAGATGGTCATGGCACGATAAAACTGCTCGACAAAAAGAAGACGTATCAACTGATGCGAGAAAGTCATATGCGAAAGCGCGAGTTTATGGTTGGCGCGGGCATAAACCGTATCTGAAAATCCATAGGGACCTCCCACCACGAAAACAAGTCTCTTGATTGAATGATTCATTTTTTTGTCAATCCATTCCGCAAAACCTTCCGATGTATAGGTCTTTCCTTTCTCATCGAGAAGCACCAATTCATCTGTTGGAACCAATAATTGCAAAATTGCAATACCTTCGCGTTCTTTTTGCAACTCACGGGAAATGTTTTTTGTATTTTTCAACTCAGGAATAACCATGGTTTCAAACGTCATATAATGACTTATACGCTCGGTATAAATCGATACGCTATCAATCAGATAACGTTCTGTAGTTTTCCCAACCAAAACCCACACACATTTCATAATAACAAGGTTCAAACCCATTGATTTTTCTCCTGCAAAAATACAACCTTATTTTTGCAGAATCTATACGAGTTACATCTAACCCAATAAATATGATAGATAAACCACTTTGATAACCAAAACTATGATAACCACCAAGAATAAGTGAGATACAAAAACAGTTGAAAGCAGAGGTTACATGCAACTCATATATCTATAAACCAGATATATGTAAAACATTTATCACTTGTCACAAAAATATCTATGACATAAAGATAACCGATGGCGAAAAAAAAGCATAATTGCGTTCGGCGATTTCTCCCTTTATCACAAAATCACTACCTTTGCAATTCTTTTCGAGCACAGAAAAGAATTGTGTGATGATATGAAACGTTGATAATACTCTCTCCGAACAACAAATTTGCTACGAATGAAAAAACTATCCATCTATTTACTCTTCAGCACTCTCATATTAACGTCGTGCAGCCAATATCAGAAGTTGTTAAAGAGTACGGATAATGAGTTGAAATACAACGAAGCAAAAGCTTATTTCCAGAAAAAAGATTATGTACGTGCATCTCAACTACTTGAAGACATTTCAACCTATTATAAAAGTAGTGATCGCGCTGAAGAAGTGATGTACATGTTGGCTCAAAGCTACATGGGACAAAAAGATTATTACACAGCTAGTGATGATTTCAAAGCTTACGTAAAAAGTTATCCAAGAGGGAAATATGCTGAAGAAAGTTACTATATGATTGGCTATTGCGCTTATCTCGATTCTCCCGATCCACGTTTAGATCAATCATCTACATACGACGCCATTCAGTCGTTTTCAAATTTTGTGGAAAGTTATCCGCAAAGCGCAAAAGCAAAACAAGCTTACGATTACATTGCACAACTAAAAGATAAATTGGCTTACAAGGAATTACTCAATGCAAAGTTATATTATAATTTAGGCACCTATATGGGTAACAATTATCTCTCTGCAGTGATTGTTGCTAACAACGCTCTCAAAAAATATCCTGAAACAAAATATCGTGAAGATTTGATGTTCATAGTATTGCAATCAAAATACATGGAAGCTATCAACAGTGTAGATGAACTGAAGGCAGATCGATATCGCGATGTAATTGATGAATACTATAATTATATCAACGAATTTCCGAAAGGCAAATACGCAAAAGAAGCTCTTTCGATGGTAACAGCCGCTAAAAAATTTGTAAAAGAAAAATAATATGGATTTCAGAAAAACAAAAGCACCATTGTCCACTGTCACACGCGACATGAACAGCATGTGTGAGTCAACCGGAAATGTATATGAAACCGTTAAAATTATCGGGAAACGCGCTAATCAGATTAATGTGATGATTAGGGAAGAAATCGACCAAAAAATGGAAGAATTTACAACAGTAGCCGATAATTTGGAAGAAGTATTTGAAAATCGCGAACAAATCGAAGTATCGCGATTCTATGAAAAATTGCCAAAGCCAACGTTGATTGCAACACAAGAATTGTTGGACAACAAGCTTTTTTTCAAACTTCCTGCTAAAGAGAAATTAGCGAAGTAATTATTACGGCTTAAAATACGCCTTATTTTTGCCGGTCAGTTTACACCTGATCGGCAAAAAGTGTCTTTAAACAACACTTAAACAGCGATTAAACGCTCTTGAATCACATTTTATCCTTAACTATAACAACATGTTACAAGGAAAAAATATTTTATTGGGAGTCACTGGTAGCATTGCTGCTTACAAATCAGCCTACCTGATTCGTCAATGGATCAAAGAAGGCGCCGATGTACAAGTTGTAATGACCTCTTTAGCTAAAGAATTTATTACACCACTCACGCTGGCAACGCTTTCAAAACACTCTGTTTTAGCAGATTTCTTTGATCCTACTAATGGAAGTTGGAACAGCCATGTCAATTTAGGTCTTTGGGCAGATGCGTTTGTCATCGCACCCGCCACAGCCAATACACTTGCCAAGATGGCAAACGGAATTGCTGACAATTTACTTTTAACCAGTTATCTTTCTGCTAAATGTCCTGTATTCATTGCTCCTGCGATGGATCTGGATATGTGGATGCATCCTTCAACACAACACAATTTGCAGCAGCTTCAATCTGTTGGAGTGCAAGTTATTGATCCAGCTGTCGGTGAATTAGCCAGCGGATTAGAAGGGAAAGGGCGCATGGCCGATCCAGAAACCATTACGAACACGCTATACCATTTTTTTGCTGCAAAACAAACGCTACAAGGTAAACAAGTCATTATTACGGCAGGACCAACCTATGAAAAGATTGATCCCGTTCGTTTTATTGGTAACTATTCTTCAGGGAAAATGGGGTTTGCATTAGCGGAAGTGTGTGCTGAACGAGGAGCTTCTGTAACCCTTATTGCCGGACCAGTTCAAATAAAAACGATGCATCCGAATATTCATCGCATTGATGTGGAAAGCGCATCTGAAATGTTTGACGTCACGACGAAACTTTTTCCTGATCAGGATATTGCTATATTAACAGCAGCCGTTGCAGACTTTACCCCTGAACTAAAAGTCTCTCAAAAACTAAAAAGAGAAGGCAATGGGTTGACGCTACATCTGAAATCGACGCAAGACATTGCTGCAACATTAGGAAAAATGAAACAGGGAAAGCAGATTTTAGTGGGATTTGCTTTAGAAACGGAACATGAAATCGAAAATGCACAATTAAAATTAGAACGAAAACAACTTGATTTCATTGTACTTAATTCGTTACGCAATCCTCAAGCCGGATTTGGATATGACACGAATCAAATCACCATCATTGACAAACAGGGTGCAACCACTGAATTTTCGGTGAAAGATAAACGCGAAGTTGCAAAAGACATCATGGACGCCATCCAAAACCGTCAATAATGACCTACTGAAACTCCTTCATTATGAAAAAACAACACATTGATACCGAATTTGTTACATATGATTTTGCAGAATTACCTGAAGGCTATCAGCAGCTTATTTTGAAAGCCCAAGAACAAACTCAAAAAGCATACGCCCCCTACTCTCATTATGCCGTTGGAGCAGCATTACTACTTGAGAATGGAGAGATTTTTGCCGGAAGTAATCAGGAAAATGCAGCGTATCCATCAGGGTTATGTGCCGAACGGGTTGCTCTTTTTTATGCAAATGCACAATTTCCAACAGTTCCTGTAAAGGCACTTGCTGTAGCTGCTTCGGTCAATGGTGATTTTACCGAAACTCCTGTTTCACCATGTGGAGCATGTCGTCAGGTAATGCTTGAAACTGAAACACGATTTACTCAACCTATCACCCTGTTGTTGCATGGTAAAGAGCAAATTTACGTGTTTGACAGTGTCACAACATTGCTCCCATTATCCTTCACTGAAGCAAATTTGAAGAATTAAAGTGCCTATTTCTTTAAACAAAAAAAGACATAGCATTGAAACCAACGAATCATATGCAATGTCTTTTTGTTCTAGCACATCAGGCGCTATACGAGTGTAACCGATATTGGAGTCAATTCTTTTTCGAGTATTTGCAATTCTTCTAAAAAAGTAGACTTAAAAACCTGCAATCTATTTTTGGATTGTTGAAATAATTGCTGATAGTACGCAATGCCTTCCAATAGTTGATTAGTATAGACTGTGAAATATTCCGATTGCTTGGCACTCCAGGGTTGAGGTGCATCGTTCATTTGTTGATGCAGATAATCAACATTTATTTTCAATTCGTTGATAAACATACTCTTTCTATCAGTGCGAGAGATCACGTTCGTCCGTCCGTAAATATGATCAATCATCGTTTTCAAAGAAAGCCGTTTAGAAAAATAAGCCAGATTTGGACCCGGACAAACAGACACCCCTTCACCTTCGGACGTAGTATCCAAGTCATGGTTGATCAAAGCGGAAGTTCCTAATCCCACACAAATACACGATTTTTCAACTATACGTCTATAAGCTTTGTGCCGCTCTTCGTCAGAAAGACTTTTGGTTGCAAGTTCCTCCAATTTAAGTTTTTGATATTGTCTCGACGCTGTGCAAATAGCTCGCTCTGTAAACTCTTTATTAAGCTGGGCAAATTTTTTGGTGCATGTTGCACCAGGAGTTCCCATTCGAATGTTGTGCTCTTTTTCTATATCTTTTGTATTAGATCGAAGACTATTAAAAGGCACACCAAATGGTGAAATAGTACTTAAATAGAGGTCTTTTTCGGTGGCTTCGCTTAGCATGTCAAGCGTTTTTTTATCCACATTCGTTGCCTCGGGAACCAACAAAAAAGGAGAACCCCAACCAATACTGTCCAATTCATAATTTTCTAACAAATACTGATGTTCTTCTGCCGTCCCTACGCCACCTTGTGCCGTAATTTTCATGGAAAGTATTTTTTCAGGAACCTTTAACTGCTTTGTAATTAACGCCTCCACAAACAGTTTATTCACCTCTTCTTCTAACTGATGGCGATTAGTTTTAAATAATTCCAGAATAGGCCCCATCAATTCACCTTGCGAAGCAAAAGCATGACCGCCGCAATTTAATCCTGACTCAACCCGATATTCCGACACCCATAATCCTTTTTTCGCTAAAAATTTTCCTTGGATCAATGCAGAACGAAAATCACTTACTTTTAAAATGATCTTCTTTTTCAATATCCCGTCGGCATCGGGAAAAAAATCTTCAAATTGATCTAAGTAACTGTATAAACGGGGATTCATACCTGCAGACAACACAATAGCACCTCTCAATGTACTTTGGGCAAAGCCACGTAAGGCGGCATGTCCATCATTGAAAAGGGAAGGTAATTTCTCTCCTTTGTGATAATTCTCTTTATCTAACTTGGTCATGATGTTAACATCAATGCTTCCGGCTTCGATGTGTTCGTCAACCCATTTTTTGATTTCAAGTGCATTGCTGTGTTGAAACAATTGAAAATAAGATTGTTTCATCAATGAGGTTTCGGGTAAAAGCTCCATGTAACGGGCGCATGCTCCACCAATTTGCAACGCTGATTGCTTGATTTCTTCCACTTTTTTGGCCACTAATTCATCCACCAAATTCAAATAAGCAGTTATACGTTTTGCGCGTGGATCATCCATTTTGTCTGTGATCGGGTGAAAAGGAAGATCCCATTTTTTACTGTACCATGCTCTCATTTTCTCCATGAGCAGGTCGTCAACCAAGGAAATGACGGATGAAATGCCCCAAGGTGCAACTTTGATCGGAGTATCTATTGTATATCCAATTCCCATCACAGGGATATGGAACGTGTGCAGATTCGTTCTATACATAATGAATTAAAAAAATAAGAAATGGAAGA
>JAJZHJ010000264.1 GCA_021804525.1 Bacteroidota bacterium
ATTCATTTCGTCTTTTTGCAACAAAAAAAATATATTTAGATCACTATTACCTGTGCAGTTCTCTGTTGTCATTTCTCTTTTCATTCTTTTATAAATAGGCAGGTTATACCTAACAGGATAAATTCCAACTTATTTTTACCTTTGTATATTCAACAGATCCCACGTTTTGTGGGTATAGTATAGTCTGATTTTATGGCTTCAAAAGAAAATATTACGATACATGGTGCTCGTGCCAACAATCTAAAAAACATCTCACTGGAGATTCCCCGTAACTCGATGGTGGTTATCACGGGGTTATCTGGATCGGGAAAATCATCCTTGGCGTTCGATACATTATATGCCGAAGGGCAACGGCGCTATGTAGAAAGCCTTTCCGCCTATGCACGGCAATTTCTGGGTCGCATGAGTAAACCGGAAGTTGATTTTATCAAAGGACTTCCACCCGCCATTGCTATTCAACAGAAAGTCAACACGCGTAATCCTCGTTCTACGGTAGGCACTTCGACTGAAATTTATGAATATGTCAAGCTATTATTTGCCCGTATTGGCAAAACTTATTCGCCTGTTTCGGGTGCCGAAGTAAAAAAACATACCGTCGATGATGTGGTGGCTTTTGTTTTTTCGTTGCCTCCAAACAGTTCTGTTGTGGTGTTATCTCCCATTGTTTTGGGAAATGATCGCACGTGGCATCAACAACTCGATTTATTGAGAAAGCAGGGCTTTTCCAGAATTAAACGGAAAGGTCAGTATGTGCGCATCAATGACGTATTGAATGATAAAACGTTGAGTGATGATGAAGAAATCCTGTTGGTGATCGACCGTGTTGAAGTTAATGAAGACTTGCAGACCCGAGGACGCTTGGCTGATTCAGTAGAAACAGCTTTCTTTGAAGGAAAAAACAACTGTTTTGTCGAAGTGCCATGCGAAACTGGCGTTGAACAACATCTTTTCTCGAAATCATTTGAAGCAGATGGGATGATCTTTGAAGAGCCATCGATTCAATTGTTTAGTTTTAATAATCCGTTGGGAGCTTGCCCTGTTTGCGAAGGCTTTGGCCGTGTGATTGGAATTGATGAAAATTTAGTGATTCCCAATAAACAATTGTCCGTTTACGAAGATGCTGTAGCTTGTTGGCGCGGCGAAGTGATGAGCGAGTGGAAGCTACAACTGATAAATGGTGCGTCCAAAGTTCATTTTCCGATTCATCGTCCCTACTTACAACTTACAAAAGAGGAAAAACAGACACTTTGGGATGGATGTACTTCCTTTAATGGGATACGCGATTTTTTTCGATCTATCGAAGAACACCAGTACAAGATTCAGAATCGAGTAATGTTGGCGCGTTACCGAGGCAAAACAATTTGTCCAGAATGTAACGGGAGCAGATTACGAAATGCAGCTCAATGGGTTAAGGTGGGTGGACGGTCTATTACGGAGCTGGTAGATCTACCAATAAGTAAATTGAAACTGTTTTTCGACTCTTTGACCTTTTCGGCGGAAGAATTAGTCATAACTAAACGATTGATGGTAGAAATAAACCATCGCATACAATTCCTTATCGATGTAGGATTGGGGTACCTTACTCTTAACCGGTTGTCAAACACGTTATCCGGTGGCGAAAGTCAACGCATAAATTTGGCTACATCTTTAGGCAGCAGTCTTGTGGGATCGTTATATATTTTAGATGAACCGAGCATTGGATTGCACTCTCGAGACACAAATTTGCTGATCAAGGTGTTGCATCAGCTTAAAGCGTTAGGAAACACAGTGGTTGTGGTAGAACATGACGAAGCCATAATGCGTGCAGCCGATTATATCATCGACATGGGGCCGGGAGCAGGTCGTTTGGGGGGAGAAGTGGTTTTAGCTACATCAATGCCAATTCCCGAAAACGTTTTGAAAGAAACATCACGTTCGTTTACGCTGAATTATTTAACGGGACAAGAATCAATTCCTATCCCGTTGTATCGACGCAAATGGAATAATTACATTGAAATAGAAGGTGCTGCCGAAAACAATTTGAAATATATCAACGTGCGTTTTCCTCTCAATGTATTTACCGTGGTCTCTGGGGTGAGCGGGAGTGGCAAATCATCGTTGGTACGAGATATTTTTTATCCTGCTGTAAAAAAAGCGTTAGGCGGAACAGCGGATCGTGCAGGTTCCTTTAATGCCATACTCGGTAGCCTTCATTTGGTTTCGGATATCGAATTTGTCGATCAGAATCCCATTGGTAAATCTTCTCGTTCAAACCCCGTTACGTATCTCAAAGCTTACGATGAAATACGCAAACTATTTGCTGACCAACAATTAGCAAAACAATTCAGCTTCACCCCATCCACATTTTCGTTCAATGTCGAAGGAGGTCGTTGCGAAGCGTGTCAGGGTGAAGGAGTGATTACGGTGGAAATGCAGTTTATGGCTGACATCACATTGATTTGCGACGAGTGTCATGGTAAACGTTTCAAACCGGACGTATTGGATGTAAAGTATCGGGGTGTCACGATATTTGATGTATTAGAAATGACTGTTAATCAGTCGATCGAGTTTTTTTCATCCGTTAAAGGGTTAACTGAAAAAAAAATTGTAAAGCGTTTGCAACCTTTACAAGATGTCGGATTGGGCTATATAAAACTGGGGCAATCGTCAAGTACCTTGTCTGGTGGTGAAAGTCAGCGCGTGAAACTGGCCTCATTTCTCTCTGAAGAAAAAAGTTCGCCCATGTTGTTCGTGTTTGACGAACCAACCACCGGCTTACACTTTCACGATATCAAAACGTTGCTGAAAGCGTTTGATGCATTGATTGAACGAGGGCATACCGTCATTGTCATTGAGCATAATTTAGAAGTAATCAAATGTGCTGATCATGTTATCGACCTTGGGCCAGAGAGTGGCGAAGCTGGGGGCGAAGTGGTTTTTGAAGGTACTCCGGAACAATTGATGCAGTGCGAACAATCGGTCACGGGGCGTTATTTAAAAAAGGAAATTCAAAAAACAACTGAAGGTACCGATAGTTAGTATTCAGTAGTTTTCTGAATTTATGGAATTTAATGAAGGCAAGAAAATATGAAGTTAGAATAGCCAACTCTTTTATTACCCACAGTTAAATGCACTATCCGTTTGAAAATGAGAATTGCGCGTGAACAACAAACTATGGAGACAATGATCGGTATTTATTGTCGGGATCACCATCACACAAAGAAAAAAATGTGTGTGGAATGTCAACAATTAGCTGATTATGCCATGGAGCGTTTGCGGAAATGTCCTTTTGCACCCGATAAACCAACGTGTAAAAATTGCACGGTGCATTGTTATCGGCCTGCTGAAAAGCAGCGCATTCAACAGGTGATGCGTTATGCAGGTCCACGTATGTTGTTACACCATCCATGGTTAGCTTTACGACATTTGGCAGATGGACTTTCCCAATAAAAGAGACTTAAATCATTTATTTTTTTTGATATGAATACACGCCTGATCTTGTTGACCGACAGTTTCCCATTTGGAAACAAAGAGACTTTTCTGGAAACTGAAATCAGGTTTTTGAGCGAAGCCTTCGCATCGATACATCTCTTTCCGTTGCATGGAGAAGGTGATGTTCGTGCGCAAGCAACTAATGTGGTGGTTCATACTCCGTTTCTTTCGTTTAATCCAAAAGATCAGAAACGACTTTTCGTTGCCGGCCTTTTAAATCTAAGCCCGTTGGGCTTTGCTTTGAAAG
>JAJZHJ010000006.1 GCA_021804525.1 Bacteroidota bacterium
ACAATGAATTGAGCAGTAGTCTTAATTCCTTCTTTTATGGCTTGCTGAGCGATGGAAGCCGCGCGGGACAAATCTTCATACGATGAATTCGTGCACGATCCGATCAATCCCACTTCTACTTGCTCCGGATACCCTTTTTCTTTTACAATGCGCACAAATTCTGAAATCGGATGCGCCGCATCAGGCGTGAAAGGTCCGTTGATATATGGTTCCAATTGATCCAAGTCAATCTCGATCACTTGATCGTAATATTGTTCAGGCGATTGAACAACCGCTTCATCGGCCATTAAATCAGCTGCAATTGTTTGTGCGGCCTTAGCTATGTCAAGTCGTTCGGTAATCGCTAAGAAAGCAGCCGTTTTTTCATCAAAAGGGAAAATAGAGGTTGTAGCACCAACCTCAGCACCCATATTACAGATTGTTGCTCTACCGGTTGTTGAAAGAGAAGCGACGCCATCGCCAAAATATTCCAGAATAGCATCTGTTCCTCCTTTTACGGTGAGAATGCCGGCTAATTTCAGAATCACATCTTTGGGTGATGCCCACCCGTTCAACCTTCCGGTGAGCTTTACACCGATGATTTTTGGCATTTTCAATTCCCATGGCATACCAACCATTACATCGACGGCATCAGCACCACCTACGCCAATGGCAATCATTCCTAACCCTCCGGCGTTTGGTGTATGAGAATCCGTCCCAACCATCATAGCGCCGGGCATGGCATAATTTTCCAATACTACCTGATGAATAATCCCCGCCCCGGGTTGCCAAAAATCAATTCCATACTTTTGACAAACCTGCAAAAGGAAATGATATACCTCGTCATTGGTGTTCAATGCTTGCTGTAAATCGACTGATGCGCCTGCTTTGGCCGTGATCAAATGATCACAATGCACCGATGATGGTACTGCAGTACGGTTTTTACCGGCATTCATAAATTGCAACAAAGCCATTTGTGCCGTTGCATCCTGCATAGCCACACGATCAGGAGAAAAAGTTGCATAATCAACACCTCGGCGAAACTGTGGTTTCGCATTTGAAAAAAGATGCACGTATAAAATCTTTTCCGCCAACGTTAGCGGACGTTGCAATGCAACTCGTACATCGGCTAACCGTTGTTTGAATTGCTGGTAAAAAAGATTGGGATGATTGATTTCCATTATTTATAGTCTAAGTGTCTAAAATATTGTTGGCTACATTTTACCAACAAAGGTCATCCTTTCAAAAAACGATCTATATCGATAGCTGCATCGCGTCCTGAAGCCATAGCTCTAACAACCAATGAAGCCCCTAATGCAGCATCCCCAACAGCAAACACCTTATCCACATTAGTCCTGTGCATATTATCGACTGCTATATTTTTTCGCTGATTCAATTCCAAACCAAGTTCTTGCACAAGGCCATTGTAAACAGGATTTACAAAACCCATCGACAACAAAACCAAATCGGCCTTGATAGTCTCAATTTTACCCGTGCGTTTCAGATTCATACGACCCTCTGCATCTTTTATCCACTCAACTTCTTCAATTTCTGCACCAACCACGTGACCATCTTCACCTATAAATCGTACAGTATCTAAATTCCAACGGCGTTCGCAACCCTCTTCGTGCGATGACGAGGTTTTTAATACCATTGGATAAAGTGGCCAGGGAGTATCGGGGTTTTTATTTTCTGGCGGTTTGGGCAATATCTCAATTTGAGTGACGCTCATGGCTTTTTGACGGATAGAGGTTCCTACGCAGTCAGAGCCGGTATCACCACCGCCAATTACCAACACGTGCTTTCCTTTTGCAGAAATCATCATCGACTCGTCAAACTCTTCTCCGGCGTTCAAACGATTTTGAAGATGCAAAAACTCCAACGCGAAATGGATTCCTTGTAATTCTCTGCCTGGTACTTTCAAATCGCGAGGAACACCTGACCCGATGGCTACACAGACAGCATCGAACTCGTTGAGAAGTTCTTTTGTCGTCACATCGACACCTACATTAACTGAAGTCTTGAAGGTTACCCCCTCTGCTTCCATTAAGTCCAAGCGTCTGTCAATAACTTGTTTATGTAACTTGAAATCAGGAATGCCGAAGCGTAACAACCCGCCGATAGCCTCATCCTTTTCAAACACAGTCACAGAATGTCCTTTGTGGTTTAAACGATTAGCACATGCCAATCCCGCAGGCCCCGATCCAATGACCGCTACCGTTTTTCCGGTGCGAACCATAGGGATGATGGGCGTAATCGAGCCTTCTAAAAAAGCCCGTTCGGCGACTGCTGCTTCATTCTCACGTATTGTTACCGGTTGTTCGTGTAATTTCAACACACATGATTTTTCGCAAGGCGCCGGACAAATTCTTCCTGTAAACTCAGGAAAATCGTTGGTTGTCGACAACACTTGATAGGCTTCAAACCATTTTCCTTTGTAAGCCAAATCTTGCCATTCGGGCATCTTATTCCCTAATGGACACGCCCAATGACAAAATGGTACGCCACAATCCATACAGCGCGATGCTTGTAGTTTACGATCTTCGATGTTAAGCGTCTGCTCCACTTCCGAGAAATCATATACACGCTCGGCAACAGGACGATACCCTGCCTCTTTGCGCTTGATGGTCATAAATGCTTTTGGATTTCCCATATCTTTTGTATTCTTATTTTTGACGTTTCAAATTTCCTTTTCGTCACGTTGAATATGACAATCAGGAAGATCATTAATAATCACGTTCAACGTTGGCAATTTTTGCTTCTAAAGCGGCAAGACGCTGAGCATGAAGTACTTTTTTATATTCAATCGGCATCACTTTGATGAATTGTGAAACGACATGTTCCCAATCAGCCAACAATTCTTTGCCAATGGCGCTATCGGTGTAGCGTACATGATTTTCGATCAATTCGGTCAGCTCTTTAATGTCGATCACATCTTCTACCAACGATAATTCTACCATTTCCATGTTGCAGAAATAGTCAAAGTTGTTATCAGGATTCCATACATAGGCAATTCCACCGCTCATACCGGCAGCAAAATTACGTCCCACAGAACCCAACACCACAGTGCGACCACCTGTCATATATTCACAGCAATGATCACCTGCTCCTTCCACCACAGCAACAGCTCCACTATTACGAACGCAGAATCGTTCGCCTACTTGTCCACTGATATAAACCTCGCCACTAGTCGCCCCA
Source organism: Bacteroidota bacterium (assembly GCA_021804525.1). Taxonomy (GTDB): domain Bacteria; phylum Bacteroidota; class Bacteroidia; order Bacteroidales; family Paludibacteraceae; genus Microbacter. The sequence continues at coordinate 3,178 of JAJZHJ010000006.1, forward strand.
TAAAGCAACGTGTTACCGGTGATGATGTTTTCGTTTGGCTTAAAGGTAGTCCCAACTGGTGGCACCACAATGATACGACCGCCTGACAAACCTTTCCCCAAATAGTCATTGGAGTCTCCTTCGAGGCGGAATGTCACCCCATTCACCAGAAATGCTCCAAAGCTCTGTCCTGCTGATCCGGTGAAATGAATATTGATAAGCCCGTCAGGTAACCCTGCTTCTCCAAAGTGTTCGGCAATTTTCCCCGACAACATGGCACCCACGGCGCGATCGGTATTGTGAATAGGATATTGCAACTGCACCGGCATCGAAGACTCAATAGCGGGTTTGACTGCTTTGATAAGTTGTAAATCAAGCACGTCATCTATCTTGTGTTTTTGATCCACTGCTTTCCTGACTGCATAGCGGTCTGCTTCAGCCGGTCGATAGATAATTTGAGACAAATCAACTTTGCCGATCTTTGTATTTTTAGGATATGATTTCGCTTCAATCAAATCAGCCCGACCAATGATATCGTCTAATTTCGTGAATCCTAACTCTGCCAGATGCTCACGCACTTCTTCAGCTAAGAAATTGAAGTAGTTAACCAAATATTCATAACGTCCCACGAAATGTTCACGCAGCTTTTCATCTTGTGTAGCCACTCCCATCGGACAGGTATTCAAATGGCATTTGCGCATTAGCACGCATCCTAAAACGATCAATGCACTAGTGGCAAAACCAAACTCTTCGGCTCCTAATAATGCCATCATTACAATGTCACGCCCCGTTTTTATTTGTCCGTCGCTTTGTAAACGAATATTTCCACGCAAGTTGTTCAATACAAGGGTTTGTTGTGTTTCAGCAAGACCTAACTCGGCTGGCAAACCGGCGTGACGGATGGAACTCATCGGGCTGGCGCCTGTGCCACCTTCGCACCCGCTGATCAAAATCATGTCCGCTTTTGCTTTAACAACGCCTGCCGCAATAGTTCCTACTCCTGATTCTGCTACTAACTTCACGCTGATCCGTGCACGTGGATTGACATTTTTCAAATCGAAAATAAGTTGTGCCAAATCTTCAATGGAATAAATATCATGGTGGGGTGGAGGCGAAATAAGCGAGATGCCTGGTATGGAATGCCTTGTTTTAGCAATCATCTCATCCACTTTGAAACCCGGTAGCTGACCGCCTTCTCCCGGTTTAGCTCCTTGTGCAATCTTTATCTGAATTTCATCGGCATTTACCAAATAATGTGTCGTGACGCCGAAACGACCCGATGCTACCTGTTTAATAGCGCTCCGTGCTGAAGTCCCGTCGGGACGTGGCTTGAAACGCACAGGATCTTCACCGCCTTCACCCGTATTGCTCTTTCCTCCAATTTTATTCATCGCGAGAGCCAACGCTTCGTGCGCTTCGCGGCTGATCGATCCGAAAGACATGGCACCTGTCACAAAACGCTTGGTAATGTCGCTGGCAGGTTCTACCAATGAAATATTAATCGGATTTCGTTTGTATGTCATCAAATCACGTAAAAAGATCGGATGTTCTTTCCCATCCACTAATTGGGTGTATTCCTTGAATTTCTTGTAACTTCCTAACCGTGTAGCCAATTGTAACTTGGAGATTGTTTCCGGATTCCATGCGTGTACTTCTCCTGTTACGCGAAACGCGTAATTGCCATAGCTATCCAATATTTTCTCGTTCGGATCCATTTCAAATCCTCTGCGATGGGCATTGATCACCTCATCGGTTATGTCGGTTATGTCGGCTCCTTCAATTTTAGAACGCATGCCGCTGAAATATTTTTCAAGAAACGCATTCGACAAACCTAATGCTTCAAATATCTTAGCACCATTATAGCTCTTGATAGTTGATATCCCCATTTTTGACATGATCTTCAACAGTCCTTTGTGGATAGCTTTGAGATAATGCTTTTCTGCAGTGTCAAAATCAAGCTGAATTTCTTTGCGTGATACCAAATCATTGAGCACGGCAAATGCCATGTATGGATTGACGCCACTTGCTCCGAACCCAATTAAAAGTGCAATGTGCATCGTTTCGTAAGCCTCTGCGGTTTCCACAATCAACGCAATCTGAGCGCGCTTACATTTATCATTCAAATAATTATGAACAGCAGACAATGCCAGTAAGGAAGGAATTGGTGCTTTGTCAGCAGACACCCCTTTGTCGGTTAATATCACATAATTATATCCTTCGTCAACCGCTTTCTCAGCACTTTTACAAAGGCTTTCGATGGCGGTTTCCATGCCGACTGCTCCTTCTGCAACATCAAACAGCATGGGGAGAGTTTTTGTTGTAAACCCTTTATATTTTAGATTGCAAAGAATATCCAGTTCGGTATTTGTCAACACGGGTACAGGTAAACGCACTACTTTGCAATGCTCGGGTGACGGCTGTAAAATATTTCCACCAATCGAGCCAATATAATTTATCGTTGACATAACCAGCTCTTCACGAATAGGGTCGATTGCTGGATTGGTTACTTGAGCAAATTGTTGACGGAAATAGGTAAACAAACGTTGAGGTTGCGACGACAGCACCGCCGGTGGGATGTCATTCCCCATCGAGCCTGTCGGTTCTGCACCAGACAGACCTAATGGTATCATGATGCGTTCAATGTCCTCCTTGTTGTAACCAAAAACGCGCAACATGGTTTCATATTGATCGACATTGTGTTTCACTTGTCGGCCTGACGAAAGCTTTCCTAAAACGACACGGTTTTTTTCGAGCCACTCCTTGTATGGATAGGCGGAAGCCAGTTGTTCCTTCAACTGAACATCAGAATAGACCACGCCTTCTTCTGTATCAACCACCAGCATTTTACCGGGACGCAATCTTCCTTTTTGTCTGATTTGTGAAGCGTCAAAAGGAAGAACTCCTGTTTCGGAAGCAATAACCATTACATCGTTCTTTGTGATCAGGTAGCGTGCCGGACGCAATCCGTTCCGGTCGAGCATGCCGCCTGCATAACGGCCATCTGAGAAGATCAACGTAGCAGGACCATCCCATGGTTCCATGAAGATACTGTGGTATTCATAAAATGCCTTCAGATCAGCCGAAATTGGGTTTTTGTCATTGAAACTTTCAGGAATCAACATCGCCAGAGCATGCGGAATGCTCATGCCGCTCATTACAAAGAATTCAAGTACATTATCCAATGTGGCGCTATCACTCATGCCGGGTTGCACAATCGGGTCGAGTTCATCTATCGGACACAACAGTTCGGGATTCAGCACGCTTTTGCGTGACTGCATCCAACTGCGATTACCTCGAATGGTATTGATTTCTCCATTATGGCCAAGTAGACGAAAGGGCTGTGCCAACGACCATGTCGGAAATGTGTTAGTCGAAAAACGGGAATGAACCAAGGCTAACGCGCTGGTAAAATAAGGGCTTGTCAAATCGGGGAAATAGCTTCTTAGTTGCATCGACGACAACATACCTTTGTATATGATCTTCTTGGCCGATAAGCTAACAATATAGCATTGCTCTTTATCTTTCAGGTTCGATTGCAACAGTTCCTTCTCAATACGTTTACGAACCATGTATAATTTGCGTTCAAGCACGATGGGATCTTCACACCCTGTTATAAATAGCTGTTTGGTGGCTGGCTCAGCTTCAATAGCAACTGCACCCAACACATCGCTATCAACCGGAACATCGCGAATGGATAATAATGTTAATCCCTCTTTTTCCACATGTTTCTTTATCATGGATAGAAAGATGGCTTGTTGCAGCTCGTCTTTAGGCATGAAACAGAGTCCTGTGCCATATTTGCCTTTTTCAGGCACCGGTATGCCTTGCAGCAAGATGAACTCATGCGGAATCTGAACTAAAATTCCGGCTCCGTCCCCTGTTTTATTATCAGCACCTTCAGCACCACGGTGCATCATGTGCTCGAGCACTTGCAATCCATTTTCGACTATATCGTGCGATTTTCCTCCTTTGATGTTCACCACCAAACCTACACCGCAACCATCTCTCTCGTTGTCGGGATCATATAATCCCTGCACCGGCGGAAAAGCAAAATGATTTCTACTTTCTTGTTTCATATCAATATCGTTATACATTCCAATTTTATTCGTCCCACGTTTCGATTTGAAGGAAATTCCTGATTACGCTAATTTTCGTCCCATTTTCATCAAGTGATACTGATTGTTGGGCAAATATATCAAATCGTTACAATTTGGCCGTTTGAAGCTACAAATATCCGTATTTTTTGCCCTAAAACAAAATTTCTGCTCTATAAAGAGACGTTTTTATGAAAAGACTTGATCTGTTGAGAATAAAAATACAAAGATAATCAATGCAACAACAAAGTGACACCCTAAAAGCAGAAAAAGAATATATATCAACTAATATTAGTATTTTATTGTTTGTCAGTTAATTATACTATGTCATATAAGTGTTTATATTGCCTCATAAGCCAGAAACTTCAAAACGAGCTTCCTTTTATTTAATTGTTAATGCATATAAACGAAAAAGATCGTATAACTATACATTTTTCGGCACTACCATCCATTTCTAATAGATTTTAGCTTAGCGTTTAATTTATTGATTGTCAAATGTAACTTCCTCTCTAAGTTGTTTATCGGTATAAAGTCTAATATAATCGGCGTTTGAAACAAAATGAATCCACAATTTTCGATAGGATATTGTTGAACTGGTAACACAGCATAAAAATAAATTCTTCCTTGATGTACCGGTGGAATTTAGAGCCTGTATAAATAAACAATTGAAATATTGTTTATTACAGTTCAATGCAACGATTTTTGCCAGTAGAATCTGCGTTAATTCGGTTAATAATAAATAAATATCACCAAGCTATTCTATTTATCACTATTTTCGTGCACGAAAACGTTTACTCAAATCATTAACCATTAACGACAACAAAAGCCATCAAACACAAAATTTTTCTGCCCATTTTCCTTCTGAATGGATTTTATATATGAGATATAACGAGTATATGTAACGATTTAATAGTCGAAAAATACATTCCGTGTCCGTTTACCATTTTTCTATCCATCCAATTGAAAGAATAAAACATCGCTATCCCTACTGCATACAAACGACGTATCTATTTTTTAATTCTCTAAAAACACACCTATGAAAAAAACAAGTTTACTCTTCATTGTTGCCATAGCTCTTTTGAGCATAATGCAACCTTTGCGTGCATCGAATCCCGCTTCGGCGCTCTGGCCGTTGCTCTCAGGCACAACCGCAATCTACACAGCAACCACAACAGGACAAGCAAATGCAGCGAACGAATTATTAGCTGCCGGTGCTAACTTGGTTTATGGCTCCGGTAAATCAGTTGGCGGGGTACCCGTACAAAGTATTAAAGTAAACGGAACCTGGCCACAAGAAACAGCAATGAACAGTACTCGGTATGTTCAATTTGCAGCGTCACCAAAAACAGGTAGTATTTTCTATGTCGATTCTATAGCCATGACCATAGGAGCCGTGTCATCCAATAACTTACATGCCGTCATTTATTATTCTACCGATTCAACCTTTGCCACATCAACGCAAGTGGGGTCATCTTATGCACTAAGTTCCTCTGCATTGCTGCGAGTGCAATTTCCTTCTCTTGGCGTAACCTTAAATCCGGGTCAAACCATCTATGTGCGCATCTATCCGTGGGATTCTAATGCCGGAGAAAGCGGAAAATATTTAGCCATGTTGAATGTCGTGGTTGGAGGGTATACTGAATCTGTGCCGGTATCTTCTTCCGTACTCTGGCCATGTACAACCAACATCACTTCCAATGTTCTCACAGGTACTATGCTAGCAGGTGCTACTACCTTGAGCAACTTGAAAAACTATGGCAATTTATCATACAGTGGCGTAAGTGGACAATCCATCTATACCGGTGTTGTTTGGCAAGCTGAAACAGCCCCTGCTGAAGGACGGTACATTCAATTTGCTGCTTCCCCAAAATCGGGAGGAACCTTAGTGGTTGATAGTATTTCCACAAAATTGGCTGCCTATGCTACCAACGATCTTCGTGTTTCCGTTTACTACTCGAACGACTCCACTTTTACATTAGCTACGGGAACCAAATTAGGCGGTGACATCGCATTAACCAGCAGTGTTTTTACAAAAACAATCAGTGCATTAAGCACAAAAGATACTGTAAGCACCGGACAAGCCATTTACATACGATTGTATCCCTATTCACTCTCCACATCTGGTGACCAATGGAAGTTAGTCGGTCTAGATAGCATTGCTGTTTATGGTAGAGTGACTGGTGTCACCGCCGATCCTCCAACAATCACCACAACAGCCGTGACAAGCATCTCTACCACCTTTGCCACTACCGGAGGCAATGTATCTTCCGATGGAGGCGCAACGGTTACCGACAGAGGCATTGTCTATAGCACCACATCCACTACTCCTACAGTAAGTGACACAAAAGTGGCAACCGGCACCGGATCGGGTTCATTCACCACACAACTCACCGGTCTGACACCCGGAACTACATACAACTTAAGAGCCTACGCTACAAACTCTGCCGGAACAACTTATGGCAGTGTTACTTCATTTGCCACCATGGCAACGCTTACAGTGCCGGTTGTAAGCACGAATACCGTCACAGCTATCTTAGCCAAAACGGCTACAAGTGGCGGCAACGTGACAGACTGGGGAGGTTCAACCATTACCTCGCGTGGTATTTGTTGGAGTACCTCAGCCGACCCTACCATTGCCGACTCTCTATCTACTAATGGCAACAGCCTTGGGGCATACACCTGCTCGCTCTATCAATTGCTTCCTTCAACAACTTATCATGTACGTGCTTTTGCAACCAATAGCACCGGAACAGGTTATGGTAGCGATTCAACCTTTACCACACAAGCGGTTGCACCCGATGTAATTAAAACCGTCGGCAAAGATGCTTGCAGCGATTACAGCACCATACAGGCCGCCTTTAATGCCGTACCCGATAATTACACAGGCCGTTGGATCATCTATGTGAAACCGGGTGTTTACACCGAAAAATGCGAACTCGCCGCCACTAAACCAAATGTCTATTTAATTGGTGAAAATCCTGACTCATGCATTATTACCTACAATGCGTATGCCGGAGAATCGAATGGAGTAGGGGGAACATGGGGCACAAACAATTCGTTTAGCGTAGCCATCGATCCAAATGACTTTTATGCCGCAAATATCACGTTCCAAAATACACAAAAAAACGATGGTTCTACAGGCACAGGCGCTGAGCAAGCCGTTGCGCTACGTACGAAAGGCGACCGCCAACAATATTACAACTGTAAATTACTGGGTTATCAGGATACCTACTACACCAACAGTAATGGTCGTATCTATATGAAAGACTGTTATATTGAAGGTAGCGTTGACTTTATTTTTGGCAACGGTGTGATGGTGCTCGACAGTTGTACCACCTTTGTCAACAGAAATGGCGGAGTCAATTGTGCTCCCAACACCGATGCTGCCTCCTCGTTCGGATATGTATTTTTGAACTGTACCCTATCATCGTTACCTTCCGGCACGCTTGATTTTAATGGTACTGCCATGTCAAGTTTCTATCTTGGAAGGCCATGGCAAAATTCACCAAAAGCTGTTTACATCACCTGTTATGAGCCAGCAACGCTGAATCCGCAGGGGTGGCTCAACATGACAGGCGGATTGAACCCCTTCTTTGCCGAATATAAATGCACTGGTCCTGGATCGAGTTATGCAAACCGTTCTACCAACGTAGATTACTATGGAAATCAATTGACTGATGCGCAAGCAGCCACGTACACCATCAGCAATATCTTTGCCAAAACGACAAACTCCAGCTTTGCATACAGTTGGATGCCATCGACTTTTACTATGCAGGATACCACCTTTACATGTGGTGGAGGTTCAACCGGTATTCAAAATCCCACGGAAAATACAGGATTCACGCTGGGACAAAATTCACCGAATCCGATTGTCTCGTCCGGCACCATTCGTTATTCCATCCCAAAAGATTGTCAGGTAACACTCACCGTAATGAATGTTGTAGGATCGACAGTAGCCACGTTGGCAAACAGCTATCAAAGCGCAGGGACCTATGAAGTACAGGTAAATAAGCAATCCCTCGCCAGCGGTCTCTATTATTACACGCTGCAAGCTGACAATGTGAGACTCACGAAAAAGATGCTGATCAGATAAAAATCGGTAAGCATTCTTCAAACAAGCATTATAGAAATTCTATAGGCTATTTCTGATCACCGCCGTGCACAATCGTGTGCATGGCGGTTTTCGTATTAACTACGCTACACACCTTGATTGTTTCCATTATTCCTTCGTACTTTATTCGTATTTTAATCGCATAATCGTATAAGATAACCTATAGATATCCCATAGATAACTCATAGACATACCATAGATAACCCATACTAATTTACTATGGATTATCTATGCGTTATGTAAGAATCAGACTTGATTCAGATATCTATAAATATAAAGACAAATATGGTTATAATGTGGAGCAAGTAGGAATCAACCTTAGCATCAACAAGAAAGAAAAATTGAAACGGATTCAACCAATAAACAGGTATCATAGGAAGAAAAAGTGACACCTAAAACGCATGTTATCCAAAATCAAATGGTTATCTTTGTGCGCTTATTGAATTTGTGAGATAGCATTAAACTTCCTTGTCATTCAATTAGATAAAAGAAAACCGATAAGGCAAACAATACGTTGTGAAATTTATTCGATCTACTTAAAAAGCATTATCAAGTGAAAGTTTTGATTGTTTGCAGTAAAACGAATGGCAAAGTAGCGCCATTTATCATGGAACAAGTCGAAAGCCTACGTGCAGCAGGCATTGAGCTTGACTATTTCTTTATTGAGCAAAAAGGAATAAAGGGATATCTTCAGTCGTTTTTTTTATTGAAACAAGCCATCAAAACATTTGAGCCAGAGGTGATTCATGCCCACTATGGCTTATCAGGCTTATTAGCCAACCTGCAGCGCGGCGTGCCTGTGGTTACCACCTATCACGGAAGCGACATCAACGACCCAAGGGTAAAACGTTATTCCAACATTTCTATCCGATTGTCGCATTATAACATTTTTGTGTCACAGCGGTTAGCCGACACCATTCGCCATAAAAAACGGTACTCCATTATTCCCTGTGGTGTCGATATGTCCCTGTTTTATCCCATCGAAAGACAAGTCGCGCGAGAATCGCTTGGCTGGACGAATGAAGGTAAGTATATCGTTTTTTCAGGCAATCCTGAAGACAAAGTCAAGAATTTTGAACTGGCGAGGCAAGCCGTTTCGTTGTTGCCAAACACGCAGCTAATGCCTTTGGTGGGCTTTACACGCGAAGAAGTCAATTTGCTGCTTAATGCCGCTGATGTTGCGCTAATGACCTCTTTCGCCGAAGGGTCTCCACAATTTATCAAAGAAGCCATGGCGTGCAATTGTCCCATTGTTTCAACGGATGTGGGCGATGTAAAAAGCTTCATTAAAGACATAGAAGGCTGCTATGCTGCTTGTTACGAACAAACGAATATTGCTAATAAACTTCAGGCAGCTATTGAGTTTTCTCATTTAGGTAAGCGAACGGAAAGTCGAAAGAAAATCAAACAAACAGGCATTGATCTACATACCATTGCTTTACGTATCAAGGCAATTTTTCAACTGACAATAATCCCATGAGCCTGATTACCAATCACTATGTTATTACAAACACTGTTAGCGATATTGATCGGCAGCAATGGGAATTCTTTGTCGCCGAACATCCGCAAGGCAGTTTCTTTCATACACCTGACTATGTCGATTTGCATCGTGGGTTGAAAGAGTACACGCCCTATGTTGTGGCGGCTTTCGATTCAACAAAACAATTAGTTGGTTTGTTGGTTGCTATTCGCAGTAGCGTTTACAACGGAATTGGACGTTATGTTACTTCACGAGCCATTGTGGTTGGAGGCCCATTGGTAGACAGCCAGCATCCTGAAGTGGCCGAGATGCTTTTAAAGAGCTATTGCAAAACAATAAAATATAGTGCCATCTATACTCAATTCCGTAATCAGTTTGACACATCTGAATTTCAAGTGGCATTTCAACATGTTAAAGCAAGATTTGAAGAGCATTTAGACATACTTATTGATTTGCAAAAGCCGGAAGAAACGCTCTGGCAGGAAGTGCACCCTAAAAGACGAAACAAGATACGGCAAGCTCAAAAACAACACGTAGAGGTTCGAAAACTTTCAACAATCGAAGAACGAGAAAAATCGTTGCGCATACTCCGCAATGTATACCGACGTGAAAAATTACCTTTGGCTAAGAAGGTATTTTTTGAGCGTGCTTTTGATACATTGATTCCGAAAGGGTATTTGAAAGTTTACGGAGCTTTCCACCAACAAAAACTGATAGGAACCCGGTATCTACTTTCTTACAAAACACAGATTTTTGACTGGTATGCAGGAAGTGATGAACAGTTTTATGCTTTACGTCCTAACGATTTGCTTCCGTGGAAAATTTTTTTGATAAGTAAAGCCGAAGGACACACCCAGTTTGATTTCGGAGGTGCCGGAAAACCAAATATTCCCTACGGTGTTCGTGATTACAAACTACGATTCGGAGGAACTTTGGTCAATTACGGACGTTACGAAATTATTCATAATAACGTTATCTTTGCATTCATGCGCGTTGTCTTTCGTTTTTGGCAGCGTTTGCATTAATCTCCTGACATATAGCATGAACATTCTTTTTGATATCTGCCATCCAAGTCACGTACATCTATTTAAATATACTATTCGCATTTTACAAGCGAGTGGACATACAGTGATAGTAACTGTAAAAGATATTCCTTCGGCGAAACAACTTTTAGAGAAGGAGCACATTGATTATATTCCGCTTGGCGGGAAAAAGCGTGATTCGTTGACAGGAAAAGCGTTGATGCAAATTGAATATAATTATTTGCTATCACGAATTGCCAGTCATCACAAAATTGATATCGGTGTTGGTTCTTCTGTAACCTTAACACAAGTTGCCCGACTAAACAGATTTCCATCCCTCTTTTTTGACGATGACGATGATTTCGTTGAACCTTTAACAGTACGATTTGCGCATCCGTTTGCCTCTGTTGTCCTTTCTCCAAAGCCGTTGGAAGGACACCGAAAGAAAAGGCCTGCCATTTTTTATCAAGGCAGCCATGAATTGGCATACCTCCATCCTAACCGTTTTATTCCTGATTCTTCCATTTTAGAAACGATCGGATTACACGCGGAGGAACCTTATTTTGTAATGAGGTTTAATGCTTTCAAAGCCCACCATGATGGTAACGTTCAAGGCCTTTCGTTGGAACAAAAGCTCGATTTGGTCAAACAGCTTGAGCCGCATGGAAAAGTGTTGATCACAACTGAACGTAATATTGAGCCGGAGCTGGCACCGTACCAAATGACGATACCGCCCGACAAGATTCATCACCTACTTTATTATGCAACACTTTTTGTAGGCGACAGCCAAACCATGACTTCCGAAGCGGCCATTTTGGGCACTCCGGCCTTCAGATGTAACACGTTGGTGGGGCAATTATCAGTGATTGAGGAATTGGAGCATCGCTACCAACTT
>JAJZHJ010000265.1 GCA_021804525.1 Bacteroidota bacterium
AATAAAAGAAATTTCAGAGTATGCAATCAGTGTGTGCCAGGCAAACAACATTGATTTTCAAGTAGGAATTACAACACATGAATTGTCACTTCAAGAGCAAGAGGTTGCCTTATTGAGGAGGTTACCACTTCGCTCCATTCGTTTGATATTGGATTTAACAACCAGAGAAAAGAAAAACCTTACGGAAAAAGAGATTGTGTCTGCATATATCACACACACGAAACAATTGGTGTCTTTGTTCCCTAATATTTTGTTTATTCTGCTCATTCATGGCAATCTGAATTCATTCGATTTCCAATCTTTCATTCAATCGATGAATGAACAGTTTTCTGAACCGGAAAGAAAAAACATATCGATTTTTGCACATGATAAACTACCATCTTTTCGGCATGATGATGCTCCAATGCGTGAAGACATGTTGCAACGGCTATACCAAAATGGGTATAATCAACAGTGGGAAAATATGCTACCCATGATATGTTCGGGAGAAAAGAAACACGCCTACGCAATGAATGGTGAAGGAAATGTCGGAAAATGTGTTGTTGATTTCAATCATTCTGCTTTCGGTTATGTAACCACGCATGGTAACGTGTTTTGGGATGAAACATCAATACAGATGGATGGCGATATTCCCCACTTTGAAAATATGCGTTGCCTGTCATGCAAGCACTTGCCACTTTGTATGGGGCAATGTATTCCTCTTCAACGAGTTCAAGGCGACAATATATTTGCTGAACCATCCGATTGTTTGTTGCCACCATGGGGAATTTCGCCCGAGTCGGCTATACAGAACTACTGTTCTACCATGATGGAACATTATGTAAACGGAGACAACTCTGAATTGTAGAAAGAGTTTTATTTTTGGAACCTACCGTTTCCATCTCTATATGTGTACGTGATAAATAGTATCTTTGCAGCTATGGTTGCAGAGATACTGTTTTTTTTGTGTTTGTTTCCAATCGTATTGTATGGAATATTTCTATTGCGATTAGGGAAAGGGTGGCTATCACATCCTGTATTTGAAGAAAAGCCCACTCCCTACTCCATCGCTGTATCCATTGTGGTGTGTGCACGCAATGAATCAACACATATTCAACAGTTGCTTACATGTCTATCGGCACAAAGCTACATACACAAAGAAATCATCGTTGTTGATGATGGTTCAACGGATGGAACTGCAAATATTGTACTGACTTTTCCTCATGTGAAGTTAGTTTCATTGGCAGAAGGCGTTGGAAAAAAGAAAGCATTGAGGAAAGGAATTGAGAGTGCAACCGGAGAGTTCATTGTTTGTACGGACGCTGATTGTACGATGGGAACTGCATGGTTGGAAACATTAGTGCAATGTTTTGATCGTCAACGACCGGATATGATCATTGCCCCCGTTCGCATGTCATACAATAAGACACTTTTTCAAAGAATGCAGGCGGTTGAATTTATGAGTTTGACTGCTTCAACAGCGGGCGCTGCGCTTATCGAACATCCGATAATGTGCAACGGAGCAAATTTGTCTTTTACAAAAAAAGCATGGAGTAACTCCTCAGATAACCTGATGGATAAATTTGTTTCGGGTGACGATATGTTTCTCATGGAGAGTATCAAACGACAAGGTGGCAAAATTGTATATATAAAATCGGAGAAAGCATTAGTAACAACTCTCCCCAACCCAACGTTACCTGTTTTTTTTCAACAGCGACGTCGGTGGGTTTCTAAAAGCAGTGGTTATACCGATCGAGAAATTCAATTTACAGCCCTATTAGTAGTTTTTTCCACGACTATTCCTCTTCTTTTTTTGTTGTTTGGCTTCTTTAATAGCCATTTTTTCTTGCTTGGATTGATTCTATGGATCATAAAAAGCTCGATGGATTGGACGTTTCTTCATTTGTTTCGTTCATTTTTTTCAATTCCTTTATCGCTCTCCATCTTTCTGCCATTAGCCATTCTGTATCCATTTTATTTGATGCTTACGATGATACTGGGAAAAATGAAGAAAGTTGTTTGGGAATAAGTCTCTGTACAAGCAAATTTAACGAAGATATTTCAAAAAGATATACTAAAATTACAGGTTAAACGTTATACTATTTATGGAAGAAGAAATCAAAAAAAGCATTGAGGTATTACGCGCAGGAGGCGTCCTTCTTTATCCTACGGATACTGTGTGGGGGTTAGGGTGTGATGCAACCAATGAAACCGCCGTAAAACGTATTTATGAAATCAAGCAACGCGCTGATAGTAAAGCATTATTACTGTTAATAGACAGTGTGGGCAAGTTACAAGGATATGTGGATGAAGTACCTGAACTGGCTTATGATATTATTGAAATGAGCGAAAAACCGATCACCATTATTTACTCAAAAGGGAAAAATCTTGCCACCAATGTTTTAGCTGACGACGGAAGCATTGGTATTCGTGTAACCAGAGAGTTATTTTCACGTACTTTGTGTGAACGGTTTCGACGCCCAATTGTTTCCACTTCCGCCAATATCAGCGGAGCACCAACTCCACGTAATTTTTCTCAAATTGCATTAGAGGTAATTGAATCGGTGGATTATGTGGTTGGTTATCGTCAGACTGATTTATCAGAAGCCACAGCATCTTCTATCATTAAACTTGGCCCTGGCAGTTTTGTTCAGGTAATTCGTGAATAATCTTTTGCATACGTGATGAACAGAAAAAAACAAATGCTACGATATATTGTTGCCGATTTGGCAATGGCTGTTGTGGTGTGGATAATATTTTTTGTTTTTCGCAGATATGCCAATGACAGCCGGCTTTTCCCGGATGTTGTCATCTGGGATCCCAACTACAGTTTTTGGACAATGTTGGCTATTTATCCATCTTATTGTCTGCTTATTCATTATTTGTCAGGTTATTATTTACGTCCTTTTAAGAAACAACTTCTCGTTGAGTTTATTACCACATTTACTACGTCTCTTATTATTACCTTGACTATCTTTTTCGTATTGGTTTTAGGTGATAAAGTCGTTTCATATCATTATTATTACGTATCGTTTAGCGTATTGCTCACTTTGCAGTTTGGATTCACATACTTTGCCCGCTTAATGATCACTCGGCACATGGCAAAGAAGATAAAAACAGGACAATTGAGTTTTAATACATTGATTATCGGAACCGGAATCAACGCACGGATTCTTTACGAACAATTAAAACTAAGTCAATACAAGGAAGGTCATAAAGTGGTAGGTTTTGTGGAAGTAAGTGACGAAACAATGGTAGATAAAAAGGAGGTGCTTTCTTCGTTACATGAGATTGCCTCTGTTATTCAGCAACATCACATTGTTGAACTTTTTATCGCTGTTGATAAAGCAGACGAAGATATCCTCTTTTCCATCATCAACTCTTTATTGATTTTTCCGGTCACCATTAAAATGCTGCCTCGAACGTATGAATTTCTGACAGCGCGCGTAAAGATTAACCAATTCTCAACTTCTCCTTATATAGAGATTACAGCTCTTTCGATGTCGGATTGGCAACTATGCGTTAAGCGTTTTTTCGACATTGCAGTATCTGCTTTTGTATTGATTTTCTTTTCTCCGGTTTTTCTTTTTTTATTCATTCGAGTCAAACGGGATGTTCCAGGTGCAGCGTTCTACCGACAAGAACGCATCGGTTTACATGGGAAACCTTTTCAAATCATTAAATTCAGAACAATGTATCACAATGCTGAAA
>JAJZHJ010000266.1 GCA_021804525.1 Bacteroidota bacterium
GGTGAGGGATACATTGCAAACGCAAAATATCTACTCATAAAACCAAGCAAATACATTTACCCAATTAATAATTAAATCATTGATAAATGAGAGCAGATATTATTAAACACGCAATGCATTATGGCTTTTACTTTGGGTTATATTTATGCGCCAAATTCTTCTTATCAATGACGCAGAATGCTTTTCTTGGTTTTTTAGCCTTTGCAATGTGGGTATCCATTCCTTTCCTAATCTATTGGGTTGTAAAAAAATACCGCGAAGAACAGTTACAAGGATTCATCTCTTTTCACAACGCATGGTCGCTCAGCTTTTGGATGTTTTTCTATGGAGGATTGATTGTAGAAGTTGCTCAGTTTATTTATTACCAATTTATTAATACGTCATTTCTGCCACAATCACTTCAACAATCATTACAAATAATGGATAAAATGGGAATGTCAATGCCACAGCAGAATTTAGATATGCTGGAGAAAATTATGACTCATCCCAATTTGTATGTTTTGACGGATTTTGCTATCTATACTTTGGTTGGTGGAGCTATCATTTCGCTTTTAATAGCCTTGGCTGCCAAACGCAAACCTAACCCATTTCAATAACCTTTTCTGTTGTAACATGGATATTTCCATTATCATACCACTCTATAACGAAGAAGAATCACTTCCTGAATTATACACATGGATCGATCGTGTGATGCATGAACATCAGTATGACTACGAAATTATTTTCATTAATGACGGTAGCACAGATCATTCGTGGGATGTGATTGAACAATTGCATCAACAAGCGCCACATGTAAAAGGCATCAAATTCCGATGCAATTATGGCAAATCGCCTGCTCTGTTTTCAGGATTCGAGAAAGCAAAAGGCAACGTAGTGATTACGATGGATGCCGACTTGCAAGACAGCCCTGAAGAGATTCCCGAATTATATGATATGATTGTGAACCAAGGTTATGATTTGGTTTCAGGTTGGAAAAGGAAACGGCATGACAGCACCTTAAGTAAAAATTTACCTTCAAAGATATACAATGCAACGGCTCGCAAAATTACCGGACTCAAGTTGCATGATATGAATTGCGGTCTGAAAGCGTATCGAAACGAAGTGATAAAGAACATTGAAGTGTATGGCGAAATGCACCGATATATTCCGTATTTAGCAAAAGTTGCAGGATTTACTAAGATTGGTGAGAAAGTTGTTTCACACCAAGCCCGCAAATTTGGCAAATCAAAATTTGGAATAAACCGTTTTGTCAATGGGTATTTGGATTTGTTCTCCCTGTGGTTTTTAGCTCGTTTTGGAAAGCGACCCATGCATTTTTTTGGATTTTGGGGTAGCGTAATGTTTTTGCTTGGATTTATTGCTGTGCTTGCTGTTGGCTTTATGAAATGGCACGCCTTAATAACACATACCCATGCTCCGTTAATTACCTCAACGCCTTATTTTTATTTATCACTCACTATGATGATTGTGGGCACCCAACTTTTTTTAGCAGGATTTGTTGGGGAATTGATTTCACGAAACTCAATTGAACGAAATCATTATAACATTGAAAAAGAGATATAATACTACCAATCATTACATTATCAAACACATTCAATGGACATTGCATTGAACATATTGCAAATTACGATACCAGCTCTTTTTGTGTTATTAGCAACTTATTTTACACAAAAGCAACTTTTGAAAGGAGAAGCACAACGTCGCCGCACCGAATTGCTGCGTGTTTATTCTTCTGCAATCACTCCGATACGCTTGCAAGCTTACGAACGACTAACACTATTTTTAGAACGTATCACCCCTGACCAGTTGGTGATGCGTCTCCCCTGCAACCAACTTACAGCAAATCAACTTCAAAGCAATTTATTGGAAACAATTCGCCAAGAAAATGAACACAACTTGTCTCAACAACTTTATGTGGGAAACGATGTCTGGATTATGGTGCAACATGCAAAAGAAAGTATGGTACAACTTGTCAACACCTGTGCTTCACAACTGAATCCTGAAGATTCCGGTATTCGCTTAGCCACATTACTGCTCGATACATATCATGGAGTAGATGAAACGCCTATTCACGTTGCCATTGATCTGCTTAAAAGAGAGATGAATGAACAATTTGGCGACAATCAATGATCATCGATTCTTGATTTCTGAAGATAAAAAAGTAAGCATATCTATTAAAATAATAACAAAAACGATACACAAAACAAACAAAAGTCATGAACTTTTTAGAATTAGCTTCCAAGCGCACTTCGGTGCGCCAGTTCCAGCAACGTGCCGTTGAACAAGAAAAAATGGACTATGTGTTCAAAGCCATGCAAGTTGCCCCGTCAGCTGTTAATTTTCAACCATTGAAATTTATTGTGGTAAGTGGAGAAAAAATGAAAGAATTACATGCTTGTTATCCACGTAATTGGTTTGAAACAGCTCCATTGTGTATTATTGCATGTGGCGATCATAATCGCTCGTGGAAACGCTCCAGTGACGAAAAAGACTATTGCGATGTTGATGTCGCCATTGCCGTCACTCACCTTGTTTTAGCGGCAACTGAACAAGGATTAGGCACTTGCTGGATAAGTAATTTTGATGCACAGCAATGTAAATTAATTCTTTCGTTGCCTAAACACTTAGAGCCAATTGCACTCATTCCCATTGGATATTCAGACGAAAAGGAAGACGAACAAGAAGAAAAAATACGCAAGGCAGTGAGCGATTTGGTTGAATATCGCTAAGCAATCACAATGAAGCGAATATTGATCTTTCTTTCACTTGGAACCATTTTGACTCTTTCTCTCACAAATTGTTCCAATACACAAGGTTGCCATCAAAACATTTATGTGGTGATGACTGCAGGGCTTGATACATTACGCAACGACACCATTGTATCAACGACAATGGACAGCGTTTGGGTGAAAGGAGTAGGCAATGATTCTATTCTTTACAACAATACACAATCAGTATCTCAATTGAGTTTGCCATTGCAGGAAAACAGAAACATTTCTCAATTTGTCATTCGGAGTAATGCTATTTACGATACGCTTACATGCTATCATACAAATATTCAACAATTTATATCACTTGAATGTGGTTGCGAGATTAACTTCCTGTTAGACTCTGTAAAAACGACCAATCATCGCATCAAATCGGTACAAATAGTGCAGAAAAATGTCAACAATCAATCTATTGAAAATATTCAAATCTTCTATTAGTGTATTGATAGTCCTGTTTCTGATACAGCCGTGTTTTGGTCAAGTAAGAAAAGAGAAGAAAGACAAAAAGGTGAAGAAATCAGAAATTCCGCAACCTTTTTTGCGTGGTATCGACGTGCAAGTTGATTTGGCCTCGCCGATTGCCGGCAAATTGCTTTCACCTGATATTTTCTCATCTGAGGCCTCGGTGGATATCAATCTAAGAAACACTTGGTTTCCAGTATGGGAGTTAGGTTATGCATCTATTAATCATACAGATCCAGATGGTGCACAATTCACAACTTCAGGTGCATTCAATCGTGTTGGGTTTAATATTAGCTTTCTCAAAAACAAGGATGCCAAGAAACCGGTTACTTCACTCTTTTATGCCGGCATAAGAGTGGGTTACACATCATTCAACTATAACATCAATAACCTGACCATAACCGATAATTATTGGCACACGACACAAATAATTTCAAGTACAAACAATCATGCTACA
>JAJZHJ010000267.1 GCA_021804525.1 Bacteroidota bacterium
ATAATTGTCATAGAAATATTTGCACAAATATTTCTATGACAAACAGAACATCTGCTTATTGAAATTAATTGCTGTAAATCCATGTAACCCATTCTCAACTAAATACTTTTTCTTAAAAATATGACTGGGAACACTTCCCTAATTTAAAAATATAGCTCAACTTTCGCAAGTTCAGAACAAGGGGCTTCCACCTAAAACCTTGATTCCCTTTTTTCCCCGCCACGTCGGGATGTTCCACTTGATAAAAAAAGGAAACAAAAAAATCAAGACTCCTCCCCCAATTTTTCGGCTCACCGGACGAGGTCAATCCTTTTATCAATTTTAAAGCTGTAAGAAGTTTATTTTCAATGGTTATTCAATTAAATATATTAGAAAATCAGACAGCTAACAACTTTCGAAAGTTGAAAAATATATGATTTATCTACTCTTTACGCTGTTGAAATTAAGAAAGTTGCATGTCCATTAAATTTGTGGCTTATTCACACACGAAAGAATATGGGCTATAAAGAAATGTAGATAATAAGAGAAAAGCGGATAAATAGGCATAAAAATAGAGTTTCCAGATGCAGAATATATGGTCATTATATATATAACTGAATATTAAAATATTACACATCACATAAAAGCCACTTTCCATATCAAAATGCAGCAAAAAAAACGTCAGATTCAAATAATCAATGTAATTTTGATGCATCAACATGAGTATACTGAACAATATAGCAAATTGAAGAAGGATGATGATATTTTGAAATTTTTAAATTTGATGATTATGAAACGGTTTCTTGTAAGTAATTTATTTGCATTGATTTTATTTGTGGTTGCCAGTTCAGTGATTATGTCACTTGACTTGGCTAAAGAATCTTCAACATTATTGGTACTAGTTTTAGCTATAGGTGTGGTAGTTTATGCAGCCACAAGGTTGTTGAAGTTCGAGAAAGATAATAAAATTGTTCCTGTTATCAATTTTGATCAACAACGGATCGAGTGTCAACAAACAGGTAAGATTTTATATCAGTTTACAACAATTGAATGGGATCGCTTGTCTATTGACGAGAAATATGATGTATTACGTTGGTTTACATTGGCTTAAATATTTTTGTTGAATTGTGCTGTTGATGAGAGGAACTTCATGCGTACACGTATGAAATTCAGGATTAGTAACGAGAAAATTTGTATTACTCATTGTATTACAAAATATTTTCTCGTTACTATTTTTTTGTTTGTGTGGGGGAACCTGCAAGCTTAGATAAAGGCGGCAACAGGCTATTTTTGTAACAAAGAATGAATGAGTCGCAAAAGACTCTTTTTATAGACAGAAAAATACTCGAAAAGTTTTGTACTTGAAAAATTTAGCGTACTTTTGCAGTCCGATTTATTATCCCAGAGAGTAAAATAAGGGTAACTCTTTTAATGAATGAGACAAAGTGAATTAGCCTGCACTTTGTAAGCACGTATCAAGAGAGCACCCGCTGAATTTAATTAATCATCGTGCCTATTTCTCCGTGTGGTGAACGGAATGAAATGTGGTCAACAAATTATTCGTATGAATACGTTAAGTTATAAAACCATTTCCGCAAACAAGGCGACTGTTCAGAAAGAATGGGTAGTAGTCGATGCCACTGATCTGGTGTTGGGACGAATGGGTTCGAAAGTTGCTAAGTTATTGCGAGGCAAATACAAACCCAATTTTACCCCGCACGTTGATTGTGGCGATAATGTGATTATCATCAATGCTGAAAAAGTGCAGTTGACAGGGAACAAATGGACAGATCGCATCTATCTAAGTTATACCGGTTATCCCGGAGGGCAGCGTGATATTACGCCGGCTCGTTTGATGGCAAAAAGTCCCGAAAAACTAGTTATGAAGGTTATCAAAGGGATGTTGCCTAAAAATCGACTGGGGGCTCAAATGTTGCGTAATTTGCATGTTTACGCGGGATCAGAACACCCTCACGAAGCACAACAACCTAAAGTCATTGATTTAAATACACTTAAATAATCAATATGGAAATTATACATGCCATAGGAAGAAGAAAAGCCGCTGTAGCACGTGTTTTTGTTACTCCGGGAAATGGAGCCATCACGATCAACAAACGTGAACTTTCTGTCTATTTCCCTTCTACTATTTTACAATACGTAGTAAAACAACCACTGAACAAATTAGGGGTTGCCGAGAGATATGATATACGTGTCAATCTTGATGGAGGTGGATTCAAAGGACAAGCAGAAGCTTTACGTTTAGCTATTGCCCGCGCATTAGTAAAAATGAATGCTGAAGATAAACCTGCACTGAAATCGGAAGGATTTTTGACTCGCGATCCACGCGAAGTGGAACGTAAGAAGCCAGGTCGCCCAAAAGCTCGCAAACGCTTCCAATTCAGTAAACGTTAAAAACGCTTTTCTACTGCTGTTTGTAACCCGTTTTGTAAAACAAATAAGGCAGTAGATACGCTGAGAATTACGAATAGGAATGACGAAGTTTAGTATCTAAATTAATAAGACTTCCCTTAATGGAACTACTTATTGATTGATATCAAAGAATGTAAACTTATTTAAAACCATACAAATGCCTACAACAAAATTTGAAGACTTATTAGAAGCAGGTTGCCACTTTGGTCACCTAAAACGCAAATGGAATCCTGCGATGGCTCCTTATATTTTTATGGAGAGCAATGGTATCCATATTATTGATTTGCATAAAACTGCGGTGAAAATTGATGAAGCGGCAGCAGCAATGCGCCAAATCGTGAAAACCGGCAAAAAGATTTTATTTGTTGCCACCAAGAAACAAGCTAAAGAAGTGGTTGCCGAAAAAGCAGCTTTGGTTGGGATGCCTTATGTTACAGAGCGCTGGCCGGGTGGTATGTTGACTAACTTCCCCACCATCAGGAAAGCGATCAAGAAAATGACCACCATCGACAAAATGAATGCAGATGGCACCTTTTCAAATTTGTCGAAACGTGAGCGTTTACAAATTACCCGTCAACGCGCCAAACTGGAAAAGAACTTAGGAAGTATTGCCGATTTAGTTCGCATGCCTGCTGCTCTTTTTGTGGTAGATGTCATGAAAGAACAAATTGCTGTAAATGAAGCAAGACGTTTAGGTATTCCAGTTTTTGCCATTGTTGATACCAATTCAAATCCTAATAATATTGATTTCGTTATTCCTGCAAACGATGATGCAACAAAGTCGATTGCTATCATCTTAGACACGTTAGTTGCTGCTATGCAAGATGGATTGCAGGAGCTTAAAACAGTTAAGCTGGAAGCAGAGAATAGCGAAGAGCCTCAGATCCACGAAAAAAGAGTACGCGGTGCTAAAAAGCCACGTGTTCATAAAGAAGATGAAGTGGCGCTGAATGCCAATGTTGCTGACAAATTTTTGAAGAATACTGAACTGTAATTTCTCCCCTATTATTCAAATGCGTTACCAACTTGGGGTTTACTTGGGTTTGTGGCGCATTTTTAATTTGTTTTTTACTTATAAATCATTAAAATAGAGAATACTTATGGCTGTTACAATGGCAGAAATATCAAAATTGCGTACCATGACCGGGGCCGGTATGATGGATTGCAAGAATGCATTGACGGAATCGAACGGTGATTTTGACAAAGCAATTGAAATCATCCGCAAAAAAGGACAAGCTGTTGCTGCAAAGCGCAGTGATCGCGAAGCATCGGAAGGC
>JAJZHJ010000268.1 GCA_021804525.1 Bacteroidota bacterium
CTACCTATAGAAAATATATTTCTCAAAAACGTGATAGCCGACACCATTCGGGGGGATCAAAAATATATTCAGGAGAATGTAATCAACTTTAATGAGAAAAAATAATATTTATGCCTTAGAATAATTAATTGAAATAATGTAAAAACATTGACACAAACACATACAAAAGATGGGGAAATATTGTACATTGGAATATATTAAAGCTATTTATAAATTAGACATATCCATTCTTTTGATGTAATAGTATCTAACTTTCAATATCACAGAACAACGTTAAAAAACAATTTAATCGGGAATCAACCCATAATAATTTTAATATGAGAAATAATATCTACATCGTACTGTTTTTGCTAAGCGCAGTTGGTATCCTTCACGCACAGAACAAAACATGGAAATTTGAATTTGGTCACGCGTCGGCGCAAAAAGGATTTATAGGGATAGATGCATCTACAACCTACTCCAATCAATTAGGTTATGGCTTTGATCTTGGCACTCATCCAAAAGATTTTTCTTTTCAAGGAAAAATGTTTCATGGTGCCGGTGTGGAAGATACCGCTTCCTTTTTCTTTTCGATAACGCTACCCGAAGGAAATTATGATGTAAAAATTTGGTTTGCAGGATCCAAAACACCCACAAACACAACAGTTAAAGCAGAATCACGTCGATTGATGTTGTTGCATATCACCACTGCTGCAGGAGTTCTTTCATCACAAACATTCTCCGTCAATATTCGAAATAGCAAGATTAACGACACATTATCCGTTAAATTGAAACCACGTGAAATTGGCAAATTAGATTGGGACAATAAATTGACTTTAGAGTTTGGGGGTAAACATCCGGCAATTGTAGCCATTGAAATAACGCAAAATAACGAAGAGCCAACTGCATTTATTTTTGGAGATTCTACAGTGACCGACCAATCTATGGAACCTTGGACAGGATGGGGGCAAATACTTCCACTGTTTTTTAAACAAGGTATTACTTTTGCAAATTATGCAGCATCGGGAGAAGCAGGTAATACTTTCATTGCTGCCCGAAGATTAGCCAAAGCGCTTACTCAAATGAAACGACACGACTACGCCTTTATACAATTTGGCCATAACGATCAGAAAGAACATTTTCCTGGATCTGGTGCCTATGGATCATATAAAAAATCTCTTATCGACATCATACAAGCAGTTCGTAAAAAAGGAGCGACACCTATCTTAGTTACTTCAATGAATCGACGTTCTTTTGATGCCAATGGTAAAATTGAGAATACACTAGGAGATTTTCCGAATGCTGTACGCGAAACTGCAAAAGAAGAACATGTGCCACTAGTTGATCTAAATGCCATGAGTAAAGTTTTATACGAAGCATGGGGCCAGGAAGGTTCGAAAAAAGCTTTTGTGCATTATCCAGCCGGCACATTTCCAGGGCAAACTATGGCCTTAGCTGACAACACCCATTTTAATGCTTATGGCGCCTACGAACTGGCAAAATGCGTAATTGAAGGGTGCATTCAACAGAAATTAGACCTCATACGATTTCTACGACCAAGCTACAAATCGTTCAATCCTGCACACCCGGATTCTTTTAAGACATTTTCTGTTCCACAAAGCCCATTTATTTCGCTTGTGAAACCACTAGGAAATTAATCATGATGTTTTCTAAAACTCATAGTATACAAATAAAATGCATTAGGTAAAAATAATTATTTTTAATATTGGATAAAACCACAAGATCAATTATATTCTATCATATTTCAATTAATTTATTATTTATTTCTTCAAAGAAACATAGGATAAAACAGCACAATGGTCAATATAAAACAACTATATTAATTGGATGTATCAAAGAATATAATACTAAGTCCATACAAGTTCCATATCTCTTTAAACAAAAAACATTATCGTATGAGAAACCACACTATGACAGCTACATTCATTATGTTATGGCTGATATCAGCAAATCTGTTTTCACAATCTATACCTCAATTAGCTTTGAGACTTGATCAACCCGGCGTTAAAGTCAGTCCGACCCTGTATGGTTTAATGACGGAAGAAATCAACCACTCCTATGATGGAGGATTATATGCGGAATTGATTCGGAACCGCATTTTTCAGAACAATCCCAAAATTCCTGTTCATTGGAATCTGATTCAAGAAGGCGGCGCTAAAGGAACAATTTCATTAGATCATAGACAAAAAATCAATGACGCTTTAACAGCATGCTTAAGAGTTGATATTGACGATTGTGGAAATAAAATTGGTATTTCCAATGATGGATATTGGGGAATTCCCGTGAAACCAAATACAACCTATAAAGGAAGCTTCTTTGCAAAATCATCAGAATCAGAAGACAAAACATTAACCGTAGGAATTGAAAGCACTGACGGGAAAATTATTTATGCCAGCACAAAGGTATCAGGGATTAGTGACAAGTGGCAAGCATTTCATTTTACCTTCACTACATCTGCGGATATTAAACCTACAGCAGACGCGAAATTTGTCATTTTAGCAAATGAAAAAGGTATTTATTGGTTTAATCTGGTATCCCTCTTTCCCCCTACCTATGATAACACCCCGAACGGGAATCGTCCCGACATAATGGAAATGCTGGCTGCCATGAAACCGAAATTTCTACGTTTTCCCGGTGGAAACTACCTGGAAGGAAACACGTTCTCATCGCGTTTTGAATGGGAGAAAACCATTGGCAACATAGCTGATCGTCCGGGACACATGAGTCCATGGGGATATCGCTCTACCGATGGTATGGGTCTGTTGGAATTTCTGGAATGGTGCGAGGATTTAAAGATGCAACCCCTGCTGGCTGTCTTTGCCGGTTATACCCTAAACAGAGATCATTTAGATTCAGGGGCATACCTGAAACCTTTTGTAGACGAAGCTCTTGACGAGATTCAATATGTGACGGGTGATGTAACAACAAAATGGGGTGCTGAACGGGCCAAGGACGGACATCCGAAACCGTTTACGCTAAATTATGTGGAAATAGGCAATGAAGACGGGTTTGATCTTTCGGGTAGCTATGCACAACGTTATCTTCAGTTCTATGATGCCATTAAAGCGAAATACCCCAATTTACATATTATCTCTACAGTTGGAGGCAGAGATCCTTTGGGACGCAGGGTTCCGGCGCCTTCCCGTGACTTGAACATAGTGGATGAACATTATTATCGTTCCGCTTTTCAGATGGAAGAAAATGCATCCCAATTTGACAGTTATAACCGTAAAGGGCCGAAAGTGTTTGTCGGAGAATGGGCAACAAGGGAAGGTTCACCTACCACAAATATGAACGCCGCATTGGGAGATGCTGCCTGGATGAGCGGAATGGAACGAAATTCCGATTTAGTCATCTTGGCCAGCTATGCACCCCTATTTGTAAATGTGAATCCCGGAGGAATGGAATGGAAATCAGATCTTATCGGATACAATGCATTAACAAGCTATGGTTCACCCTCATATTATGCTCAGACCATGTTTAGTAATAATCTTGGGGATCGGGTAGTGCCCATTGCGGGAGAAAATATCCCTACGCAGCTGCAGAAACTGACAGCAAAAGATTCAGCAGCAGGCGTTGTTCCTAAAAGTATCCCAGCTCTTTTTTATGTAGCAACACGCGATACATCCTCCGGAATGATCTATTTGAAAATTGTCAATACGTTGGGAACTCCACAAAAAATAATG
>JAJZHJ010000269.1 GCA_021804525.1 Bacteroidota bacterium
CAACCAAAAATAATCATTCAAAAAACGCATTACAACAGAAGAACAACCAAAAGCGGAAACATATCAACCCGTTAAAGTTGGTGTATGCGGCGGAGGAAGCTGGGCAACAGCCATTGCAAAAATATTGCTCAGCACTCAGGATACTATTTATTGGTATATGCGTCGCCAGGATCAAATTGATGAATTCAAACGCAGCAGTAAAAATCCATCTTACCTGACGGGGTTAAAATTCGACACTGATCGCATTGTCTTTACCAATAAAATCAATGAGTTAGTTAAACAAGTCGACACCATTATTTTTGCTACGCCTTCGCCCTTTCTGAAACAACATTTGAAGAAATTGCGCGTGCCTCTCAAAGATAAAATGATTATATCGGCAATCAAAGGCATTGTGCCGGACGAAAACTTAATCATCACCGATTACTTTCAGCAATTCTACAATGTTCCACGCGAAAACTTAGCCGTTTTAGCCGGTCCTTGTCATGCGGAAGAAGTGGCATTGGAACGCCTTTCCTACCTGACCATTGCCTGTAGCGACCGTGAAAAGGCACGTGCGCTGACACCTCTCTTCACCAATAATTTTATTCGTACCAGTACCACCGAAGATGTGGTGGGCATTGAATACGCTACAGTATTGAAGAATGTATATGCCATTGCCGCAGGAATATGTCATGGATTAAAATATGGAGATAACTTTCAGGCTGTCCTCATTTCAAACGCCATTCAGGAGATGCAACGTTTCAGCAGCGCCATACATCCTTTGCCGCGCAGCATCAACGAATCTGCCTATCTTGGTGATTTATTAGTGACGGGATACTCTAAATTCAGTCGAAATCGTACCTTTGGTAACATGATCGGAAAAGGATATTCGGTAAAAACCGCACAGATAGAAATGGAAATGATTGCCGAAGGGTATTACGGCGTAAAATGTATCAAAGAAATCAACGAAAATTATCATGTAAACATGCCGATTATGGATGTTGTTTATAACATTCTATACAACAGAGCGTCGCCTATTTTGCAAATCAGAGCGCTTACCAAACTGATGCACTAATCATTTGCCAACAATCAAATTTATTACTCACAAACAGTATAATAAGAAACAAATGAAACGAACATTAAATCAGGATTAAACTCAATATCATGATTATTTGCAAGTTCCATACATTCTTAGTGTAGAAAAATAAAAATAAACGCATGAAACGAGTCCCGTCTTGCGGGACGAGTTCCATACGTCCCTAAACAAATAAAACATTTCCGTATGAAAACTATCAAACTGAACATTGACAAAACAAGTAGTTTTGTATCGAAAGAAGTCATTTACAGTTATGAAGAACAAGCAAACTCAGCAAATGACATGTTACACGAAGGCACCGGCGCCGGAAACGATTTTCTAGGGTGGCTTCATCTACCATCGTCGATGAGCGAAGAAGAAATTGCTGATTTGGAAGCAACCGCCAATACTTTACGCGAACATTGCGAAGTCGTTGTCGTCATTGGCATCGGAGGAAGTTACCTAGGAGCAAAAGCCGTGATCGATGCTTTATCCAACAGTTTCGAGGCTCAACAGGCTTCGCACAAAAATCCTTTGATCGTTTATGCCGGACACAATATCGGCGAAGATTATCTGTTTGAGTTGCAAGAGTTCTTGAAAACAAAGAAATTCGGCATCATTTCCATCTCCAAATCAGGAACGACAACCGAACCGGCATTGGCTTTCCGTTTACTCAGATCACAATTGGAAGCACAGCAAGGCAAAGCAGCTGCCCAAAAATTGATCGTAGCCGTTACCGATAAAGCCAAAGGCGCTTTGCGCACGTTAGCCACACAGGAAGGTTACAAAACATTCGTCATCGAAGATAGTGTTGGTGGGCGCTATTCGGTACTCACACCGGTTGGCTTGTTGCCAATCGCCGTAGCAGGGTTCAGCATTCGCGATTTGCTTGCCGGCGCCATGCACATGGAAACCATGTGTGGTACTACCATTCCATTTGATCAAAATCCGGCAGCGCTCTATGCCGCCACACGCAACGCACTCTATCAGGGTGGCAAGAAGATTGAAATATTGGTCAACTTCCACCCAAAATTACATTTCATCGGTGAATGGTGGAAACAACTTTACGGTGAAAGTGAAGGTAAAGAACATAAAGGTATTTTCCCTGCAGCTGTTGATTTTACGACCGATTTACACTCCATGGGTCAATGGATTCAAGAAGGTGAACGTTCAATTTTTGAAACGGTAATTTCCATTCAACAGCCTAATCATGAAGTACGCGTGCCTTCGGATAATGCAAACTTAGACGGCTTAAATTTCTTAGCCGGTAAGCGCGTGGACGAAGTAAACAAGATGGCTGAGTTAGGCACCATGCTGGCGCATGTGGACGGTGGTGTTCCCAACCTGAAAGTAGAACTCCCTGAACTGAACGAACTCTATTTGGGGCAAATGCTCTATTTCTTTGAAAAAGCATGTGGTATTAGCGGTTATACTTTGGGTATCAATCCATTTGATCAACCAGGTGTAGAAGCTTATAAGAAAAACATGTTCGCTTTGTTGGAAAAACCGGGTTACGAAGCTGCAACCAAAGCCATCAAAGCAAAATTGTAAATCAAACGAAACCTTGAAATGTATGCTTTGATAGATTCTATCCGGCTGCATTTCAAGGTTTTTTATTTCAATAAATCAACCCATTGGTATGAAACGAGCATTAAATTAGGGTTAATCCAAAACGATGCTTAGTGCGAGTTCCATACATCTCTTAGTGTAGAAAAATAAATAAAAACGTATGAAACGAGCCATTTTTCCAGGCACTTTCGATCCTTTCACTATCGGTCACTACGACATTGTGCTGAGAGGATTGGCAATCTTTGATGAAATCGTTATCGGGATTGGTATCAACCAAACTAAGAAAACCTTTTTCTCACTCGAAAAACGGATGGAGATGATTCGTCAATCGTTTCAAAACGAGCCTCGTGTTAGCGTGAAAGCGTATGACGATCTGACAATTCATTTTGCCGAACAAGAAAAGGCGGCTTTTATTTTACGGGGAGTTCGTTCAGTGAACGATTTTGAATACGAACGTACCATTGCCGATGCAAACAAGCAATTAAACGGCGTTGAAACAGTGATTTTGAATACCAACCCTGCTTATTCGTTCGTTTCATCCACCGTAGTACGTGATTTACTGCTCTACAAAAAGGATATAACTGCCTTCCTGCCACCAAACGTGATCCTTTGAAAGGATACACAGCAATCAGCAAGGGAAATAACGGAAATCATCGTTACCGAAGAAAATGCGATAACGAGAAATTGATTTCGAGAAATGAGAAATAGCGCAAAGCGTTATTTCTTTTCTTCTTCTTTGTCCTTGACCTCTTTTTTTACATCATTTTCAATGTCGTTCATGCCGTCTTTGAAGCTTTTGACGCCTTTACCAAGACCATGCATGAGTTCAGGAATCTTTTTGCCACCAAACAGCAAGAGTACTACCAACGCGATAATGATTAAATGCTCGGAGCTGAGGAACAACAAAGTATGCATAAGAATAGAAATTATGAATGGATTAAATCAATCACAGGTGAAAATTGTGGAGCAAAGATACACCATTTATTCACAACTTGCTTTGCAAGACAAGAATCTTTTTTGAGGAAGGGATGGAAGATTCACGCATCT
>JAJZHJ010000270.1 GCA_021804525.1 Bacteroidota bacterium
AATAGAATGATTTAGGGATTTCTACTGAATGAGCACAGAGCATATACGCTTAACCCGTCTTGACTTTTTGTCGCATAGTATGTTGAAATGTACAAGTCACGAAGGGTGCAATATCGCTCTCACGGAGCTTAGGCTAGTTCAATGCTTCCATGAATGTGCTCCGTAGACACAACATTATAAAAAATCAAGACGACTTCGCTATGTGTTTTTTTGCAATTGATTTTCAAGTTCTGATATTTTTATTTCTTGGTTGTGTATGGTTGTTAATAATGCGTTTAATTCTTCATTGTCAATGCTTGATGGATATTGCTCTTTGACACGGTTGATAAAATCGGAAAGAATATTCATGAAATTGGTAAAAGCATCATACGGGGATTCATAATTTGGCCATACAACAAAGCTAGTCCATGGTTTTGTTGTCATAAAGTGAAAATGATCAGATGTTTGCAAACAGAACCAATCGTGTTTCAGTGCGCGGTCTGAACAAAGCCGAACGCGCTCACCCAAAGCATACAGTTTTTGCAACGCCTCTGTCTGCATAATATTTCCCGTCCAATGGCTGATATCTTTTTCTTCTCCGCTCCAAGAATGAGGATACAAAACTTCAATAGGAGAAATGGGATTATACTTTTTAGATAGATCACTTGGCGTGGAAAAGGTGATCCGGTTGGCAAGAGCTTGATAAGGGATTGCTTTAAGAAATTCAAAAATACCGCTTTCGGGTTTTTGGCGTTCACCAAAGGTTTGATAACCCATAAAGATATTGAAGATTTGTTCTTGTGTGTCAGTTGCTTTGATCCATCCCATCAGTTTTTCTGCTGTCAACGGAAACTCGTTCCAACTCCAGTCCGAAAAACGATACCCTATGTCGTTACTTAATCGCATGTTCCGAACCAAAATTTTCAGCTGAGGTATCGTCGGATGTCCATAAAGAAAATTAGGACTTTTCCAGCCCAACACTTGCTTCGCCCCTTCCGTTAAGATGGTTGTAAACCCCATATCATAGACCATTTGCCCTATTTCATCCGAATAGATCATTTCAGTATTCCGAAATGTAGTTGGGCGCATTCCGAAAAGCTCGTACATCATGTTGCTATGTTGCTGCACTTGCTGAACAAATTCTTCTGGATCAAACAATGACGCTAAAGAATGCGAATAGGTTTCGGCTACAAATTCCACATTGCCCGTTTTAGCCAGCTCCGTAAAACTTGCCATTACCTCTGGTGCAAATTGCTCAAATAATTCAACACTCAAGCCAGAAATTGAGAATGCAACTTTAAATTTGCCCTTTGAACTTTTTATCAAATCCAACAAAAGTTGATTGGTTGGTAAAATAGAGTTCTGTGTAAGGTGCTGCACGTTTGCTTCATTAACAAAGTCATCATAGTAGTAATGATCTTTGTCGATCTCTAAAAATCGATATCGTCGAAGTAGCATGGGTATGTGCACCTGGAAATAGAAGCAAATGGTTTTCATTATAAGATAGTTTTGTGGTTAAGGGCGTTGAGCATATCTTGAATTTGGATGATGTAAAAGGTCGAGTTTTTCAAAAACAGAAGAAGAAGATTCAGAAATGATTCGTTGGGTTTTTACTTCTAATTGTAGGTAGATTTCTCCATTTCCGCACACTTGCTTCCTGCAAAAGTAATTTATTTTTCAGCAAGTCACAAAAAAAAATGACACCTGCTTTTTCAGAGGTGTCATTGTAAGTGCTAAAAGAAAACTAAAGCTCTTTGATAAATGCTCTTCGTGTTTTAACATGCAATGAATCAAAGCTTTCCCACAGCGTTGATATTTTTTGATTGGTTTCTAATTCAGGATTGCTTTCCGCGTACACAATACCGGATCGAGCATATTCAGGTATTAACTCAGCAAACAGCAACGCACTGGCTCCTTTTATTTGGTAATCGGGACGTACAGCCATCAGATACAGGTCTACAACATCATTTTTCAAGTAAAGGGCTTTTAGTAAATGGATGAACCCAAATGGGAATAGTCTTCCTTTGGCTTTTTGCAGTGCCTTGGTCAGGCTGGGCAAAGAAAATCCAAAAGCGATAACTTCATCGTTCTTGTTTACAATGACACTAATAAAGTTGAGACGCACTAACGTTAAATAGAGCTTGATGTAAAATTGGATTTGATCGTCTGATAGTGGCGAATAACTGTATAACTCGTTGTAACAAGTGTTCAACAAGTCGAAAATTTTCTTCCCATATTGTTTTTCCAATGCTTTCGACGAGCGGAAATGCTTTGCTTCCAATTGATGCTTGTCTTTGACTATTTTGGCAATGCGAAAATGTTTTTCGGGAAATATACTTGGAATCTGGATGTTGTATTCTTTCCAATCGATATCTTTTTGATAACCTAATGCGGCTAAGTGTTCGGGATAATAAGGAAAGTTGTAATTTGTAGCCATCGTTCCAGGACGATCAAAGCCATAGACAAGCATTCCTTCGCGATCCAGGTCAGTAAATCCAACGGGGCCGTGAATAGCGGTCATCTTTTTCTCTTTTGCCCATTTTTCTACGGCATCTAACAAGGCACGAGTCACTTCAACATCGTCAATCATATCGAGCCATCCAAAGCGGGCGTGATGATAGTTCCATCGCTCATTGGCACGGTGATTGATGATACCTGCAACGCGGCCTACCATCTTGTCACCCTTGAATGCCATAAAGTATCGAGCTTCACAAACTGAAAACGAAGGGTTTTTCTCTTTACTCAACACAGTCATATCATCCATCAGAAGCGGAGGAGCTGCGTATGGGTGATTTGAATAAAGACGAATGCCGAACAAAACAAATTGTTTCAACTCTCTTTTGGTGGTAACTTCTCTTATTTCTATTGGCATGAGTGTTTTTCTTGTGGCTGCAAAGATACAAAAAAAGCTATTAAGCAAACAGGCCATTCCGATTGGGGATGGCCTGTTTTAACGATTTGATAAATAATGTTTTAGTTGTTCTCTGGGCGAAGCTTACGTACCACTGCTCCGGCTTGCCACATTTCGCTGTTGCGCATTGAAGCTAACTCTTCTTCCAATTTTACGCGATAGTCCGGTTGACTGTTTGAGTCGATGGAGCGTTGTGCTTCGTTGCCACAAGCGACTTCCGAGTAAAGCTTTTCGAAAACAGGTTTGGCAGCATCACGGAATGGCTTCCACCAGTCAAGTGCACCACGTTGCGCAGTAGTGGAGCAATTGGCATACATCCAATCCATCCCATTTTCGGCCACTAAAGGCATCAACGATTGCGTCAGTTCTTCTACCGTTTCATTGAATGCTTCAGAAGGAGTGTGTCCATTAGCACGCAATACATCATATTGCGCTGCAAAAATACCTTGGATTGCACCCATAAGCGTACCTCTTTCGCCAGTCAAATCAGAATAGACTTCGCGTTGAAAAGTTGTCTCGAACAGATAACCAGAGCCGACGCCAATTCCTAACGCAACAACACGTTCATAAGCATGGCCTGTTGCATCTTGAAAGATAGCATATGAAGAATTCAATCCACGACCTTGCAAAAACATGCGTCGTAAAGAGGTGCCTGATCCTTTGGGGGCAATTAAAATTACGTCAACATCTGCTGGAGGGACGATGTTTGTACGTTCTTTGTACGTAATAGCAAACCCATGAGAGAAATAAAGTGCTTTTCCTGCTGTTAAAT
>JAJZHJ010000271.1 GCA_021804525.1 Bacteroidota bacterium
AAACAGGAAAAAGGATTACCTATTTGAAAAATGGATTACAAGCACCATTTAATGCTTTGGTGTAAGCGGATCAAGCATACCCACTCATTTTTCCTTGCACAGCAATTATGTTTGGAATAAAGAGTGACTGAAAAATGATCCGGTCATCATCCTATTAAGTTGGGTTGTCTCCGGTTTTAACTGGATGGACAAAGAATATGTATTATAAATTGGCTTCATCTAAACAATCAACATATTAATACATTCTGTTTTGCAGGGTCGCTGTTTTGGCTAAAGTCATATCGTTTAATCTCAGTATCAGGGAGGGTTCCCGAGTTTTCAGCAGGCCCAAACTATACACTTCGTTCATATTGGTCACTTGTTTCAACAATGAAGACTCCTCTTTAGTCCGGGAGGAGTCTTCATTAATAAATCGGCATCGATAAGTGTACAGTGTTTTATAACAGACGGGGAATCAATTATTATATCAAAAACCTCCTGCAGTTTGTCCTTTAAAATCAAAGTTATTTAAAATGAATGCAGTAGGTTCATTGGGCTACTTT
This sequence comes from Bacteroidota bacterium, assembly GCA_021804525.1. Lineage (GTDB taxonomy): Bacteria > Bacteroidota > Bacteroidia > Bacteroidales > Paludibacteraceae > Microbacter. Next base: position 543 of record JAJZHJ010000271.1, read on the forward strand.
ACATTGGCAACCTTGACAGTTGCTCTGAAAATCTTTTGACCTGCCTGAAGAGTAGAATCCTTTTCACACAGTGGGCTGTATTGTCCGGCAGGAAAATCTGTGAATGTAAACGTATTACATGCTTGTGCTGCTTTCACATGAGGAGTCGCCGCCGTTGAGATAGCCGTCGCCGCCAAGTTGGCTAAACTACCTAAAAGTCCGTAGCCACCGAGGTTCATAGAAGTATCTAACACTAATGTTCCTCTTCTGCTATAGATTATGGCATTGGTTTTTGCTGATCTTGCAATATATTCCACTTCTACTGTAATAGTTCCGGTAAAGGCCGCTTTTTGCCAACGATGAATGATTGTAAATAACACAATATCAGCGCCAAAATACTGTTTGAATTTTTCTAATGGGCGATCAAGAAATAAATCAGCATCGTAGGCGCTCTCATTTTTAAAAGCCTCCATCGAAACATAAGGAGGGATGACATAATATCCCTTATCACATAATGGTTGACTTAATGTGGTAAAGAAAAATTCTTTAGCATCAACATTATTGGTTTTATTGATAGGAGGCATCACTAAAATTGTCATTAAGTGGTGCCCATACATATCGGGATATGCTGCTTTCCGGGTGATTTGTTTGGTGGACGTACATGCGCTGATTAGCAAAACAGCTAAAAGAATGATGCTTGCAGTAATTTTTTTCATTGGGCCATGTTATTTAAAAGACGCTCAATAAATACTTTCGATTCAGGATAAAGCGCAATTTCTTTGGTCAACATTTCTTTGCCTTTTTCATTTTGACCGGTCTGCATGAGTAAAAATCCATAATCGGCATAGACGCCCGGAGGTACGCATTTACGGGTGCCGACTTGCTTGTTGATAATTTTTTCATACGTTTTTATCAGTGCATTCCGATCTGCATCTGTTTTTGATTTTACATAGTTATAGGTGGATACCGAATAATTGTTCCATGTATAAAGTGGTGGATTTGTTGTGGCACATGACCCCAAAAGCATGAGCAATACGCCATAAAGAATGAATGATGTTTTTTTCATGGTAGTTGAATTTGTTTCGTTTCTTGTGAGGAAGTAAATATTTCCCGATCATAAAGTAATTTTCCGTTAGCTGATATTTGTATGCGATGGCGTCCTGTCGGAATAGAATAAACATTCCCTTTTATACTCATCGCTGACTGTTTATTCACTTTTGCCGTAAACGGAGGTTGACCATCAACGATTACCTCTACTCCATCAGTATAAGATGTGTTGGTTTGTACCAATTGAAGATAAGCTTCCTGAGGCAATCCTTTTGCTTCGCTGTACATTCCTACTTTGCACGAAGCAAGAAGAAAGGAGAGAACAAGCAGTGGTAGTAATACGTTGCTGAATAATTTCATTTTGTATCCTCCTGAATATAATAATTTGACAAATGAGCGCCATCAATTGAACCATCTACAAATTCAACGATCGAATATTCAGTCAAAGGAGTATCGCCTCCAACTTCCAAAACACGTATTTTGCCAACGGTCTTGCCGGGAATTTCAATCATAATTCCAGTCTGTGGATTTCTTACTTTTTTGCCTTTTTGTTTCACAATAAAAATATCCCCCTTTTCAATACCTTGACTCTTTCCGCCTGACATAATCGTTGCATCAGAATCTTTAGATAAGAAATAAGCTTTCCACGGGCGATCCATGCAATTATTGATGATATTTTCCACCAACTTGGAAATGGCAGCGGAAATGGCTTGATCGTCCAACGCTGCATCATAGTCCGCTTGGCTTCCTACTCCCAAAGTTGTTTTAGTCTTCGTTTCCGCTTCTCCTTGCCCCTCCTCGGAATAAATAATCAACCCCGAAGAAACATCCACTAAACGGATGTTTACTCCCACCTGTACGATTTGTGATTTTGCTGAAGAAATTAAATTCTCATGGCCAATGTTTTTACGTCCATACTCAGTTATGGATCCAATAATCAAATAATCGGCTCCAAGCATGTTTTGAAGACTATCCGATAGATTGTTATTCTCATTTAATATTTTTGAAATGTCTGATCGTTCAATCAGTATGAATTTTCCGGACTCAGCAAGTTTTGACGTTAGAATGTCAATGGCCTGTTTTTCTAATGGATCATTCGCTTTGTCGTAAAAAAGGCCTTTCGCATATTTGCTTTCATTCGTAAAACGTGCAATGGCAACTTTGCGTTTTAGTGTCCTCTTTTGTAGTTCGTTGGGACTTTGCGTAATCTGCGATTGAGTCTGAGTTACTTGATTTTGTGCATTGCACAAGGGGGTAATGCAGAGCAAAAGACTGATGGATAAATAAATAATAGGTTTAATCATAGGATAATAGATCATTGAATTCATTCAACATACCTTAAGAAATATCTGTTAACTACCTGAGGTGGTTTCTATTGTTTGCATGATAATACTCTACAATATTCCACAAAAATAACATAGACATATTCATTATGCAAAAGTATATATTGTTATCTATATTCTATTGATTTTAGTTGTGTTTTAGCGCATAAATATTGTTAAATATTCAATATTGATTTATATTACAATATAACAGATGAATATGTTTTTCTCTCTGTTGTTTTCAACGCTATATCCTTTGAAAATGAATGAATATTCGATTATTAATTCACGAATGCTTCTAAACATTGAACTAATTAGGGTAAAAATGAGTGAAGACGCTAACGTAAATGCAATAAATTAATCTAATGACACATAAAACAATTAGTGATATATGTCCAATCCTATTCCTAATATAGGATTGGATTGATTTTATTCCAACTTGAATCGAATAACATAAAAGATAAAATATTTTCCTTCAAACACTTATTAACTTGTGTATTGGATAATCAGGTTAATTGAAGATTTTAGTATTTTACATTATCATTGCTCCCTCTTCCCGGTAAGAGTTGGGAAGAAGTCAAGCACTCCAAATGCTATAAAACATGACAATCTATTGGTTTTCCTGCGTATATTAAAATTCATCGTTCAAAGAGGTGCTTTGCCTCTTTCGTGTCACTATACCTGAAAGTGGATGCTGATACTCTCTCTTCGTAGTTTATTCGTACATGAGTCGTAGCTTCATTTAAGATAATACGTATATAATACCT
>JAJZHJ010000272.1 GCA_021804525.1 Bacteroidota bacterium
ATTTATGGTACCAATATTAAATCGAGTAGGTTTATTTTCTTATTCTTTCCCTGTTTTGGCGAGACTATTGTTTGGTTAGTTCCATAAAACAATCCTCTACGTTCGGCTCTATAGGGAAGATAATCACATTTTTATGCCCTTTCCCCGATAACCATGTTGATAGAGTAGTTGTCGTCAGTGCATTATTATTCAGCATGGCATGAAGGGTGTCTCCAAACGAAAAACAACTCTCCACTGCAGGATGCAAGCGTAAGTCGGTTAGTAGTCTGTGCATGTTGTCGCTACGTACTCCCCATAAAATTTTGTCGAATTGCGACACAATATTTTGAGGAGAATCAACTTTGAGAATTTGCCCGTTCGTGATCAGCGCAATGCGATCGCAAAGTGATGCTTCGTCCATGTAAGGTGTTGAAACGAGGATGGTGATTCCTTGCTCTTTCAGCTTGCGAAGCATTCCCCAAAATTCTTTTCGGGAAACAGGGTCAACGCCTGTGGTAGGTTCATCAAGAAAGAGCACCGTAGGTTTATGAATCAAAGCACAACTCAACGCCAACTTCTGTTTCATTCCACCCGAGAGAGCTCCTGCACGGCGTTTTTTGAAAGGCTCTATTTGTTGATAGATGTCTTTTATCAAATCGTAATTCTCTTCAATCGTGGTGCCGAACACATTGGCAAAGAAAGTCAGGTTTTCCTCTACCGTCAAATCCTGATAAAGCGAAAACCTGCCGGGCATATACCCCACGCTGCTTCGAATCTTTTTATAGTCTTTCACTACATCGAAGTTTCCAACAGAAGCTGTTCCTTTGTCTGCCAGAATCAAGGTGGTAAGAATGCGGAAAAGGGTTGTTTTTCCTGCTCCATCAGGCCCAATAAGTCCGTACAATTCTCCTGCTTCTACGTCAATACTGACCTCCTTCAGTGCTTGCACATCACCGTACGCTTTGCTGATATCTTTACAATTGACAGATGACAATTGACAATTAGAATCTGTTCCCATTCGTTATTGTGTTGTTGCGTTCTTTCTTTCTTCCCTTAATTTCTAAACTTCCTGTAACTTCCATATTTCTACAGGCTACTAACTACCATCTACCTACTGTCCATTGCTTACAGTTTTACTTCTCCATACATTCCAATTTTCAAATAACCGTCGTTTTTTACATCAATCTTTACGGCATACACCAAATTAGCACGTTCATCGCGTGTTTGAATGGTCTTTGGGGTGAATTCTGCTTTGTCAGAAATCCATGTTACGACACCTTGATATTCTTTCAGCCCTTTTCCCCAGTCGGCGTATACTTTAACCGGTTGACGGAGTTTTATCTTAGTTAATTGATCGGATGTGATGTAAGCACGTAATGTAATGGTGTCGATGTTAGCAATCATGTACAACGGTTTCCCGAATGAGGTTACTTCATACGTTTCTGCATATTTAGTCAAGACGGTACCGTTGATGGGATTAATGATTTTGCATTTGTGCAATTGGTCGTTGAGTTGATCTATTTGATAAGTCATTGCTGCGGCGTTTTCATCGATGCTGCTGTTGGCGTTTTCTAAATTAGAGAGCTGAGCAGCACGTTGTTTGCGAAGGACTTGTAGCAAAGAATTTTGATCATCCACTTGTTTTTGAGTAGCTGCATTGGCTTTCAGCAGGTTTTCATAACGTTGTTTATCCACTTCAGCAGTGGCAATTTGTTGTTGGGTGGCTGCAATCTGTTTCTGAATATCGGAACGGCTGCTTTGAATGGCTTTTAAATTAGCTTGTAACTGCATTTTCTTGTAGTAAAGCTGAAGGCTGTCCACATAGCCCACTTGTTGATTTGCAAAAAGCGTCTTTCCTTCATCAATATTGAAATCCAGTAGTTTGCCCGAAGCTTCGGAGGAAACGATCACTTCGGTTGCTTCAAAAGTTCCTGAAGCATCATAATTATCTTTTGAGCTACATGATGACAGGAAGATCATTATGAAAAGAGAAGCCCAAATGGCTGATTTATGAGATAATAGGATAAGTTTTGTCTTCATATTTTTGGTTATTACGTCGTTTTGAATAAGTGTGTTAGTTGTTAGTTATGTTTTTCAAATTGTAAATGGCTTGCATAAGTTGCACCTGATGAAGCGATTTGTTGACCATAGCCTGGTTTTCTGCCGTTATTTCGCGAATCAGGTCAGTGACCGACATGGTTCCGTTGGCAACTTTAGCTTCTGCAGCTATTTTTACGTTGTGGCGTAATTGGATAATTTCATCGTCACTCTTGATTAAATTGCGCCATTGATCTATGGCATTCGATTGCTGCATTTCTTGCAAATGACTATTGAAAAGGAAAGTTTCTCGCTGTGTATCAATGAGTTTTTGATTTTCTTCAATGAGGCGAAGGTTATTTTTTTGCGTGTAAAGCCCGCTGAAATTCCACGACAAGCGTACTCCACCAAGATAATAGGTAGTAAATGCGTTGTTGAGCATGTTTAACCCGGGTCGTCCATAGCCGCCTTGTACAAAGAGGTTTATTTTAGGCAAATTGGCAGCATAAATACTTTTTCGCTGACTGTCGTACAAAAGATTTTGTGCATTGAATAGTGCTAACTCCGGTCGTTTGTTTGGCAATAAAGCAGTCGTTTCAGCCGGTATTTCAGGAGCTGTTAGTTGATCGGAATTTACAGGTGTGCCGATCATAGTTGATAACATTTCAACGTAAGCTTTGCGCACTGTTGCTAATTGAATCCGGTTTTGACCGGCATTAAGTTGTTCTACATGAATGTTATCCAAATCGGCTTGATTAGCAACTCCGTTTTGGATGTATGCTTTTATTTTATTGTAGTCAGTTTGTAGTTCATTTTGCAACAGGTTGTTTTGTTGAAGTTGATCGTTAAGGGATAAAATGCCGAAAAATAGTTGATTCACTCGATCGTTGAGTGCATACAAATCGACTTCCACGGTTTGTTTACTTACTTCCCCCGAAGCGCGAGCAATCCCTTTTTGTGCCTGAATGGCGCCACCGTCCCAAATCAGTTGTGAGGCTTCGGCAACAGTTTGGTATTGATCTTTGCTTAAGCTGGTTAATCCCGAAACTTTAATCGGGACTTTAGTTACATCCGACTGATATGTGGCTTTTGCTGAAAGTGATAATTGAGGCAGATACCCTTTATTGGCGTTTGATAAAGTATATTCAGTCGATTGCGCAATTAGGGCGTATTGTTTCACTTGTGGGTAATTTGCCTGTGCCTTTTGTTGACATTGTTCAATGGTTAATTGGCCATAAACAGTTGTCATACTTGTAGATATTGCAAAAAGAAAAAGAATGAGTAGTTTATTCATAATAAATAATAGATTTGAGTTTTGAAATCTTCTTATGTGTCATTATCATGGTTTCAAGCTGTTCAGGATAATCTTTACGTTTTCTTCTTTCCGATGGGCAATGAGTTTTTGAAAATCTTCGTCCGAAATGTTAGTAATGACTTTTATTATTGGTTTCACCAAAAATAGTGTCAAGTTTAATGATATCACTGTGATCAGTAAATCTATTAGTTTCATAGGGCGTATCGTACCCTTTTTGATTTCTGCTTGCAACTCTTGTTCTATTTTTCTGAAAGCCACTTCTCGGACTGATACAAATTCTCCTGACAAGGTGATAAGTCGTTGTTGGTTGGTTGTTAGTTCATTA
>JAJZHJ010000273.1 GCA_021804525.1 Bacteroidota bacterium
TTCTGCACGCCGGTTTGTGCAACCTTTTCTGTGATCACCTGAATCATTTCCGGAGAACTGTCCAGGAGAATGATCTTTTTCAGATCGTCTTTCAACAGAAAGCTGAGGATGCCGGTACCTGCTCCAAACTCAAGTCCGACCATGTTGGATTGCAGAGTGATGCGTTGTTTTAATAGATTAGCAATGGCTTGAGACCGTTCCCAATGCACGGGACGGTCGTCCCATGTTGATGCTGCTTGATTGAATGAATTCATATATGATTTGCGTGATGTATTATTAACAAAGATATGGTGGAAAACCTCTGAATCGAAGCCTGCTAATCTTATTTAATCTCCTTTTTATAATCGTAGTGTGTTCGATGGCTTCAATTCCTTATATGATGTAGGTGAAAAAAGAGGGAATATCCATGCTCAATCAGATTTTTAGGTAGTATCTTCGCATCATAGTGCTTTGAAGTAGGATCCATGATAGCATATTGTCACCCATTAAAACTTACAATTATGTTTGAAGATGATGACGATGATTTAGAACGGTCGGAATTTGAAATCTGGTACGATGATAACCGTAATTATTTCTTGCGTGGTGCTACCGGTATTGTTGAACCATCGGTTGAGATTGAAGCTTTTTACATCGGTGTGTATTGTCCTGCCATGCACGACTTAATGTCAGCAATTCGCCAATTGTTGGTCAAGCAATATCCTATTATCGCAACTGAATCCCGTCCGGCAGTTTTGCAAGCTATAGAACGAAGAATTGAGATCACAGGACATACGTTTTTGCTCTATCTTTTCGATTTGGTTCAAGATCAGAAAGAAGGCATTAACCTGCCTGAGAAGTATCCAGATTTTGAAAAATGGAGAGTCGCTTATCGGACTTTGCATAAACCATATAAGTTTGACGAATCTTTCTTTGATCAATTTCCGTGGCTGACTGATGAGCAAAAAAATGAATTCATGGAGGAATCTCGCAAGGAAGAGGAAGAAAGATTCAACTGGAAAGATAAACGAAAATACGACTTTATCAACATGCTTCAGCGCATTGTCCTCAAGTATTACAAAGAAATCATGGATTTTGAAGCTGATCAGTGGATTGTTTACTCTTCGTTAATAACCAACGAATATGTTGAGTACAGGATTCGCTTTGAACACTATGTAACTTTTATTGAATACGAGTTTCCCGAAGAAGATTTGTATATCAGTTACAGCGAATTTAGCAAGAAATTTCATCAACGGTTTAACGAACGATGGGAAAAAGAGCAGCAGTTACGAAAAAACAATGCTGAAGGATTGAAAGATTGATTCAACTGATCATATAAATATTTGTCATTTCCTTTTCAAATCTGCTCATTCTCAGAATCTCATTGCCAATTATCTCTCATATTCTGAATGCTTTATATTTTTTACGTACCCTTGATTCTGTTACCTGCTCCAAAAGGAATGATTGCAGCAACATAGTCTCTTCCTTCAGGATTTTGCTTTTTTTCGACTCTCATAAAGAACCAAACGGGCTTTTTATTCGTATATTTGTGAAAGATAATTCAGTTAAAGCTGATTTTTATGGTGAAGAACAAATATCCATAGACTGCTTTGATACAATTTATTAGAATAAACAATCAGTACGAACAAATTATTAATTATTTTCTGTTATGAAACATGAACTTCCAGCGCTGCCTTACGCAACCAATGCTTTAGCGCCAAAAATCAGCCAACAAACTATTGAACTTCATTGGGGCAAACATGCCCAAACGTATGTGAACAACTTGAATAACTTAATACCGGGTACTCCTTTTGAGCATGCTTCTCTTGAAGATATCATTCTAAAAGCCGAAGGTCCTATTTTTAATAATGGAGCACAAACGTGGAATCATATTTTCTACTTTACCCAATTTGCGTCAACTCCCAAAGCAAAACCGGAAGGAAAATTAGCTGAGGCCATCGACAAAAGCTTTGGTTCCTTTGATGCATTCAAAGAACAATTTTCAAAGGCAGCCGTTGGTCTTTTCGGATCAGGATGGGCCTGGTTAGTGAAAAAATCTGATGGTTCGCTCGAGATTGTTCAGGAAAGCAATGCCGGTAACCCATTGCGTAAAGGGATGGCCCCTGTTCTGACCTGCGACGTTTGGGAACATTCTTATTATGTTGATTATCAAAATCGTCGTGCCGATTATGTGGCTATTTTCTGGGATGTTTTGGATTGGAAAGTAATTGAAAGTCGTTTTTAAAGCGCTTAAAAATCAACTCTTATGATAAATCAGGAGATCGAAAAGAAATTGAACACGCAAATCAATCTTGAATTTTGGTCGTCTCAGTTGTATTTATCAATGTCTGCTTATTTTTCGGCCAAAGGGTTACCCGGATTTGCACATTGGATGTTCATTCAGTATCAGGAAGAAGTAACACATGCCCTGAAATTCTTTAATTACCTGATTGAACGTGGCGGGAAAGTCATATTGACTCCTATCGCCGCTGTCAACACTGAGTGGGCTGCGACCCTTGATGTTTTCATGGAGACTCAAGCTCACGAAAAAGAGGTGACGGAAAGAATCTATCAGCTTGCCGATACGGCCATTGCAAACAGGGATCACGCAACACAAAGTATGTTGCGTTGGTTTATCGATGAGCAAGTGGAAGAGGAAGCCAATGTTCAAGCCATTATTGACACGCTTAATTTGGTACAGGATAATGGCTATGCCATTTATGGCCTCGATAAAGAATTGGCAACACGCGTTTTTGTCGATGCAACCCAAACAACTCCATAAGTAATTGGTACAATTAAAAGATTCAAAGTCAATCACACATAAAAGCGCATAATGGATTATCCTGTTATGCGCTTTTAAAAATATAGGCACCATGTATGAGAAAACTTATCGCTGCCCTTTCATTATTATCGCTGATCAATACCTCCTCTTTTGCTGAAAAATTACCTCATTATTCCATTCAGGGAACGGTGATCGACAAAACCACTCGTGCACCTATTCCGTATGCCAATGTCATCATCTGGAATAGCCAAATAGGAGCAACCACTGATTCTGTTGGCCATTTTAAGGATCAGATGACTTCGTTGATATAGACGATAACATGCATTGATAATAAAGTTTTATTATTGAGACACTTATCTGCCATTATGTATTTAAAATAACCAGTATGAATATCCAGGCGCTTATTGATAGCCATGGTAGAGTATAAGAAGGATTAAAAATACTCCCCAAGATGTATAGAAACTTATTGTTAGTAAAAGCATAAAAGCCAATTACACCACCTTCTTTCTCTTTGTCTTCATTGGATATTTTATTATATTCATCATTTAATTTGCGAAATGCTAGTTGAGTAAAATATAATATTTGTCCAAAAGAAAATGCTGAAATAATACCTACAATTGATAATAATAGAATAAGGTAGTAATTTTTATTCCATCCTAATGCTAAGGCTGTGAATAATAAACCTTGGAATTGAACTAAAAGGGTTAAGCGTTCATGAACTCTTTTATTTTCAAATTCTATTAATTCTCTGATATCTTTTATTTTTTTCATAAATAGTATTAGTAATGAGAATTAAGAGTTAACCCCAATTAGAAAATGCTGCTCAGCGATTATAAACCCGATTTAATGTATAAGATATGCACCAATTTGCTGGCGAATATCTTCTTGATTGGTGT
>JAJZHJ010000274.1 GCA_021804525.1 Bacteroidota bacterium
AACGGTTGTTCTATATAATGTTGTTTCACCTACCGATTTATAATCCTCATTTAGCTTCAGGCTATCATTTTCCGCATAAACGGGACAAGCAATGCTGAAACAAGACTCAAATCCAAAAGGCGAGGTGTTCACTTCGTTTCTAGTAACTATGCTGCTAAGCAATATTCTCCTCAGAAAGTTGAAATTATGCAACAAACAGTGGTCAAAGTTTCCAATGGAATGGTACACGACAAACTATTGTTTTTACTACTTATAATCAGATGAAAAAAAGCATAACCATATTACTCGTCTTTATATTTGGTGTCAATCTGGTAAGTCGGGCAGAGGGGAGTGCTCGCCCCCGTGCTGCGATGAAGTCAACCTACTCGAAACGCATTGATTTTATCGTAAAAAACGGCATCAGAAAAAGGGCTTTCCCCGGATGTCAGGTATTGATTGTGAAAAATGAAAAACCGATCTATGATAAGTGTTTTGGATACTATACATACGGAAAGATGCAAAAGGTGAAGCCTACTACTATGTACGATCTGGCTTCCGTTTCGAAGACCACCGGAACGTTGCTTGCCATTATGAAACTGTACGACGAAGGTAAACTAAAACTGACCGATAAGGCTTCCGCTTATCTTCCCTTTCTTCGGGGCACGAATAAGGAAAACATCACAATAGAGGAATTGCTGTTTCATGAATCGGGATTGCCGGCAGGACTTCCATTCTATCAGTTGGTTATCGAGAGAAATAATTCTTCCTCCTTTTTGACCTCCATGAAAGACACAACCCAAACGGTTCGGACAGGTGTTTCAACTTTGAAATACAAAGATGGCTGGGCATCGAAAATTCCTTATGGTGACTTTACCTTACAGGTTTCGGGTAGTTGCTATGTAAACAATCGTTTCCATCAGGCAGCTATGAAGATGATAGCCGATGCACCACTGAAAAGCAAGACATATCTTTATAGTGATTTGAATTTTATCTTGTTGAAAGAAATTGTGGAAGCGATCAGCGGTATGCCAATGGATGTGTTCCTGAATAAAGAATTTTATGCTCCGATGAAACTAAATCATATAGCATATTTGCCGTTGCGAACACATAAAAAAGGGGATATTGCACCTACTATGCTAAAGGATTTTTTGCGTGACGAAGTAATTCAAGGTTATGTGCAAGATCCGGATGCAGCCTTGTTGGGAGGAGTCTCGGGAAATGCCGGTTTATTTGCTTCGGCGCGTGATGTTGCAAAGGTATATCAAATGTTACTCAACGATGGTGTGTTGAATGGGAAACGTTACCTTAGCGCAGAAACATGCAAACTCTTTACGACGACCACTTCGGCAAGTGGAAGACGTGGACTTGGTTTTGACAAATCGGTTCCTTCAAATCCAACGCACAGTCCGTGTTGCATTTCTGCACCATCGGAAGTTTATGGTCATACTGGATATACCGGAACGTGTGTCTGGGTCGATCCTGTCAATAATATGATATATGTCTTTCTAAGCAATCGTACCTATCCTCTAGATAAAGAAAACAGACTGCTTAAAATGGCAATACGATCCAAGATACAAGAGGTAATTTATCAATCGATGAAATAGGAATGGATTAATAATACCTTACATACTTTTTTTATCTCTGATTTTTTCTCCCTTCTCCTTTGAGAAGGTGCCCGAAGGGCAGATGAGGTCAGAAGTGAGAATCGGCGTTCTGAGATTGAATGGAGAGGTTTAGAGAAAAACTGGTAAATATAAATATAGTAATACAGACACATGAATAGAAAACTTATCTTTATCTGCGCGATGTCATTAGGGTTAACAGTTGTCAGTTGTAAACATGTTAATCAAAATAAGGGAAACAATCCGATTGCAGAAAAAATAAATAGCGCTCAAGCTTTGAATTCCCCTGCACAGATTTATGCAAAACCCGAAGTGCCGGTTCTCTGTTTTCATCGCATTGAAGATGGGAGTAAAAGCGTATACAATGTAAAACCGGCTGCTTTTGCTGCGGATATAAAAATATTGGCGGATAGTGGTTACCATTCCATTTCACCTGATCAATTATACGATTATCTCGTTTATAACAAAACGTTGCCTCAAAAACCTTTTATGATAACATTCGATGATGCAAGGGTGGAAGGTGCTACCATTGCTGCACCTATGTTGGAAAAGTATGGATTCAGAGGTGTTTTCTTCATTATGACCATCACCTACAACAAGAAGAATTATATGACAACCGATCAAATAGCTCAGTTAGCCAAAGCAGGACACACTATTGGCTTGCATAGCTGGGATCATACGATGGTGACTAAATATAAAGATGCGGCAGATTGGCAAAAACAGGTGATCGATCCTAAAAATAAATTAGAGAAAATCGTTGGTAGACCCGTTGAATACTGGGCTTACCCCGATGGTGTTTTCGACCATAAAGGCACTGAGGAACTAAGCAAGTATTTTAAGCTCTCATTCTCGCTTGGAACAAAACGAGATTCGCTACTACCCTTACAAACCGTACGTCGCATGATTGTTCCCGAATGGACTCCACAGGGATTGCTTAGCGCGATGCGCCGAACGTTTAGAAAATGACATGCTACAAATAACTCATTAACCATTGATCATTAATCAACTTGCATTATGAACTATAAATCATCCACTATTTACTATTCAATTACCATCTTAGCTTTTGCGTTTATATTTACCCTTAGTGGATGTACTCAGAATAAAGCAAAAAAAACCGGAGAAGAATTTCCGGCTCAAACATACGAAAAGAAAACAGGAACGGTTGATACGCTGGCTTACAATCGAAAAATTAAAGCTTTAGCAAACGGAGATACTACCGGATTATGGCCGGTTAAGCACCAGCCTTATCCTTTAAAAGGAGCTATCCTTCCTTTCAAAAGAATCGTAGCCTATTATGGTAACCTCTATTCGAAGAAGATGGGAGTTTTGGGCGAATATCCGCCGAAAGAAATGTGGAGAAGGCTAGATGTGGAAGTTCATGCATGGGAAAAAGCCGATCCTTCTACACCGGTACAACCTGCTATTCATTACATTGCTGTTGTAGGGCAAGGCATCCCGATGAAAGATGGAAATTATTGTATGCGTATGCCTGCAAGACAGATAGATTCGGTTTTGACAATAGCCAAAATGGGGAATGCGATTGTATTTTTAGACATTCAGGTGGGAAAAAGTAATCTGCAACATGAAGTTCCTTTATTGGAAAAATACCTCAAAATGCCTCAGGTACATTTGGCTATTGATCCTGAATTCTCCATGAAAGATGGAAGCATTCCTGGCCATAAAATAGGGACTCTGGATGCAAGTGATATTAATTTTTGCTCGAATTATCTGGCTAAATTAGTAATTAAATATCACCTGTCTCCAAAAATTCTTATCGTACATCGTTTTACGCAGGGTATGGTCAGAAACTACCGGAATATAAAGTTGCATCCCGAAGTGCAAATTGTGATGAACATGGATGGTTGGGGTGAGCCGGTGCTGAAAATCAACACGTATAAACAATATATTTATCGGGAACCTGTGCAATTTACAGGTTTCAAACTGTTTTACAAGAACGATTTGAAAAAAGCGCCCCATCGCATGTTGACACCTTCTGACTTAATGAAGCTGAAGCCACGACCTATTTACATCCAATATCAATAATAA
>JAJZHJ010000275.1 GCA_021804525.1 Bacteroidota bacterium
AGGTAAATAAAAAAGCACTGTCGGTCTTTAAATGAATACTTCCATCGGGGCGTAATACTTGTTCATATTGTTGCATCATTCGTGTGGAGGTGAGCCGTTTGTTCCGTTTCTTCATTTGCGGATCGGGAAAAGTCAACCAAATCTCACTCACTTCGTTGGGAGCAAAGAAATGAGGCAACAGATCGATATTGGTACGGACAAAAGCCACATTAGATAACTGTTTATGAAGTGCTTCTTTGGCTCCTGCCCACAATCGGGCACCTTTCATGTCAATGCCGATAAAATTCTTTTCAGGAAAGCGTTCTGCCAGACCAACCGAATATTCGCCTCGTCCACAACCTAACTCCAAAACAATGGGATGGTCGTTGCAAAAAAATGATTGCCAGTTTCCTTTCTGCTCAAACTCTGTTCCTTCAATAATATCCGAGTACCGGAGTTGAAACACATGAGGAAATTCCTCTAAATCTTTGAATTTTTGTAACTTGTTCTTCCCCATATCCATTGTTTAAGGAAAAACAAAGATAGGTATTTTTTCACTTTGTGATAACACGCCGGCAGACAGAGCTTCAAATGCAACAAAAGGCAACAGCCGAAGCCATCACCTTTTGGACACGGATTGAGACAAATTTCGCTCCGTGTTGTAAAGATACAACATAAGTTCTGTTATCTCACATTGTTCGCATTGACTAATTGCATTTTAACGGAAACTTTTGTATTTCTAACCTTGCCAACTGAAACGTCTGTTTTAGCGTTATTCGGCCATACCGTAAATAAGTCGTACCTTGCAGAACATTTCACGCGGGTGACTCATGTTGAATGAAACAAGCGTTCCCGCACAATATTATTTCCATGTTATTTGAATCACTGAACATCATTGAGCCTATTTTAAGGTCATTAAAACAAGAAGGTTACACACAACCAACCCCAATCCAAGAAGAAGCTATTCCCATCATATTGCAAGGTGCCGACCTTTTAGGTTGTGCACAAACAGGCACCGGAAAAACAGCCGCTTTTGCCGTGCCGATTCTTCAATTATTGAGCCAATCAAGAAATTTCGACAAAAAAAAGAAAATTCGCAGTCTAATTGTTACTCCAACACGGGAGTTGGCAATACAGATTGACGAGAGTTTTAAAACCTACGGTCGTTTTACAAACCTGAACTCCACCGTTATTTTTGGAGGAGTGAATCAAAACCCGCAAGTGAACGCATTGCGCAACGGTGTGGATATTCTGATCGCTACTCCGGGACGCCTGTTAGATTTGATGAATCAGGGACATATTACATTGCGCGACATTGAATTCTTTGTTTTGGACGAGGCTGACCGCATGTTGGACATGGGCTTTATTCACGACATAAAGAAGTTGTTGACCGTTTTACCAAAACAACGACAATCTCTTTTCTTCTCGGCAACTATGCCGTCGGAAATCGTGAAGTTATCCAACACCATTTTACAACATCCGATCAAAGTGGAAGTAACACCCGACGCATTGACTGCCGATACGGTGAGCCAGTTTCTCTATTATGTGGATAAAGAAAACAAACTGCCGCTTTTGCTCGAAGTGCTGAAAGATCCGAAAATCAAAACAGCTTTAGTCTTTACCCGAACGAAACATGGAGCCGACAAAATAGCCAAAGCATTGGTTAGAAACAATATCAAAACCGAAGCCATTCATGGCAATAAAGCACAAAACGCGCGTCAACGTGCACTATCCAACTTCAAGGATCAAACTACCCGTGTATTGGTGGCTACCGACATTGCCGCACGAGGCATTGATGTGGATGATTTGCAATATGTGATTAATTTCGATATCCCTAACATTGCCGAGACGTATGTACATCGCATCGGACGTACAGGAAGGGCAGGAGCCGACGGAACGGCTTTCTCCTTTTGCTATGGCGAAGAAAAAGCTTTTTTGAGAGATATAGAAAAACTAATTGGAAATAAGATACCCGTGGTAAAAGATCATCCTTTCCCGCTGACAGGAACGGAAACAGAACCTGCTCCCAAAAAGCCACAACAACATCATCGGCAAGCATCCGGAGGATATGCCGACAAACAACGAAACAACTACGGCAAGCCTGCCAATGTGAAACGATAACTGAAAAATTCGTTTATCTTTTAGCAAAACCTTCACTTCCATCAAGTGAAGGTTTTGTTATGAATGATGATGAGTCGCAGTATCAAGGAATGTTTCCCTTAGACTGACTAAACTTCGCATAAAAGTAAACATGGGCAGGGAAAGGTGTGCCCATGCCCGCCCGTCCCGATAAAGAGATCGACATACTGACTCAGGTTTTGCGAATAACTCTTGTTTCCTGCTATAAGAAACAGCAGCTGAAAGTTATTTTTGAACAGCGGTTTGATAAATGGCATGCAACAATCCATCTTTAGGTTTGTCGCAGGTGAGTTCCCAGAACATGATGCCTCCCAAGTGCTTCTCTTTGACATATTTCGTCTTCAACTGTACAGAACGGATATCATCAAATGTACCAAAAGCATGTTTCTCGCTACTATAACAGTAAGGTGCCTGTGAGTCTTTATCCCAATAAAAAACAAACCCGTTTGCAGGACTGAAATAGGAATCAAAATCGCTGTAATTAATCATGTCCGTAAATTTACCCGATTGAAACAAGCCATGATTGGTATCGGGAACCTCCGTCCAGACGCGGGCATAAAAAGCAGCGCCAATAACCACTTTATGCATATCAATGTGGATTGAATCAAGATAATGAATCGCATGATCAACCGATTCAGGCTGATTAGCTGATGAATAAAGCGGCGTGTGTAATCCGGTTACTTTGCTGTATCCATTTACCAGATCGTACGACATAAGATTTACATAATTCACTAAAGGTACTACTTTGTGCCAATCAATGGAATAGCGCAAATATTCATCAAAACCTCCGGCGGCAAAACTGATGATTTTTTTCTTCCCCAGTACATGCCGTAGTCGTCGGATTAAATCCGTAAAGTTTTCTTTATCCTGAGGCGTAAACAAATGACCGGGATAGCCTTGTATGGCCGGATATTCCCAGTCCAAATCAATGCCATCCAAACCATATTCATCAAGAATCTTTTTCGTGGATTGTGCAAATTGTCGACGTCCCTTGGCAGTAGAAAAGGCCGCTGAACATGGTTCACAGCCACCCCAGCCGCCCATCGAAACCATCACTTTCAAATGAGGGTATTGACTTTTCAACGCCACTAATTGCCGTAAAGTTACACTATCCTTAGGTGAAGCCACATGCAAAGAGTCCCCCTGAACATGCAAAAAACTGAAAATCAAATGAGTCAACTGATCGATACGGTAATTGTTGATCGTTGTCCCATCGCCGGTGTAATAGGCCATCACTACCATGGGAGATTTCTCATGGGAATGATTCAACGCGAAAGTATTCTCAGTACCAATAGTAAAAACAAGGCTTAATAAGATAAATGAATAAATAAGCTTCATAAGATATCTAACAATTTAGCATTAAGTGATGTATAGTGAGTCAAATATGGAATAAGTTATAAGCACGAATTAATTTCTAAACATTAAAATATGAAACGAGCCATAAAATGACTTATACTCAAGGGAATGAAACAAGTTTACGAGTTCAACGAGACATTGAAATTATAAACGCTTTCGAGTTAATATT